>NZ_BSVC01000010.1 GCF_030269905.1 Pelosinus sp. IPA-1
GTAACACAAGTATATTGTGTTACCTCTTTTGACAAATTATTCAAAGTAAAAATAGGTAATTGGTCTATTTTTACCTATTAATTTTTTTTACTGCCCAATTGCCTGCCCCATTTAGTTCTATTTTCATCTGATGGTATTTCATAAGTGTACTACGGTGTCCTACGCTGACAATAGCTGTATTTGTCATTTTATCGACAATCATTTGATAAATTGCTTGTTCTGTTTCTTCATCTAATGCAGAAGTGGCTTCATCAAGAAATAGCCAACTGGGCCTTTGTAATAACACTCGTGCAAAAGCAACCCGCTGTTGTTCCCCCAAAGATAGGGTCTGCCCCCAATCAGTTACTTTATTCAGTTTATCAACTAAATGAGGCAATTTGCACATCACCAAAATCTCTTGTATCTTTTTGTCATTATCCCCTTTAACAATCTCGGGATAAAATAAAGTTTCTCGCAAAGAACTAAAAGACAGGTAAGACTTTTGAGGAACAAACATCACTTTCTGTCCCTCGGGGACGATTATTGTTCCTGAAGCATAAGGCCAAATGCCGGCAAAGGTGCGCAACAGTGTACTTTTACCACAACCAGATGCCCCCATAATAAGTAATTTTTCAGAAGGTTTGATGGACAAAGAAAAGTCCTTTATTAAGTTTGACCCATCAGGTAAAAGAACCTGCAAATTTTTTGCCGAATAGGTAGAAAAACTTTTCCGGGAAATATCTAATTTAGATACTTTTGGTGGTTGGCTTCGCACCATTTCCATACTAAGTAAAAAGTTATTTAACCGATTCACTACTGCCCGCCACTGAGCAAGACGAGTAAAACTATCAACAACAAAAGAGAATCCTGTCTGAACATGGTTATAGGCGTCGACAATCTGAAACATTTGTCCTAAGTGAATTTGACTACTAAAATAACGAGGCGCTGCAGCGATCGATGCAAAGATTGCAGATATTTGCGTATAAGCAGATGTCAACCATGTTATGTGTTTACGTACTACCATAATATTTTGGTAAGTCGCAACTACTTTACTAAAACCTTGCCCAAAACTCCATGTTTCTTGTTTTTCTCCTCCATACAGGGCAATACTCTCTGCATTTTCCCTGAGTCGCATTAAACTAAAACGAAAATCGGCTTCATACCGTTGTAAATCAAAATCCAGTTTAACTAAGGGGCGTCCAGTCTTTACCGTCCAATAGGTACCAAAACCTGCATATAAGATTGCTACCCACACTAAATAGCCATAAATAGAAACTAGGTACCCACCAACAGAAAAGGTAACAACACCTGAAAGGTTCCATAAAATCATAATGAATGATAAAACCGTAACAAGATCCTGTAGTAAATCCAAGGAAAGTCTAAGTGTCAGCCATACAAATAATTCAATATCCTCACTAATCCTTTGATCAGGGTTATCCGTATCATGATCGGGAGATAGCTGTAATAAATAATAGGTTTTATTATATAACCAATCGGACAAATACCTCTCAGTCATCCAACGACGCCATCGGATGTGAAGCAGCATACGGGAATAGATTTGGTAGCCTCTTACCACAACCAAGCAGCCGGCTAATATACTATACTTCCCAATGGCCTCCATAAAGCCTCCATAGTCGTGACTTTGGATCACTTCATAAAAATTAACTTGCCAGGTATTAATCAACACTAAAATATATACAATTCCCAGATTCAAAGAAATTACCGTAAGTAATAATCTCCAAGCGGACCACTTTTCCTCCGAGAACCAATAAGCCCTAGCAATTTTCCAACTCGTTAATAGTAGGGCTGCTTTCCCTTTCCTCATTTTACTCTATCACCTCTCTACGTTATATTCAATTACTACAAATTGCATAACAAAAAACAAAAAAACAAGACACAGCCTGTCAATTTAGGCTTAATCTTGTTACTTTTACAATTAAATATATAGATAAATTAAAGAATTATCTTCTTATTAGAAATTCTTCATAAGCTTTATTTAAACTCCTCCAAAGAGGACACACCCATAATCTTTTTTACCCTAGCAAAAAAATAACAAAATTGATTGGCGGTACTCTGATTGGCTAGGGGTAATAATATCTCAGTCGCCTTCTGATATTGATCATTTCTAGCATCTGCATTTACATAATTATATAATTCTAGGGCAGTCTCGGCATTCTTTAATAACACTCCCACAGGATTTACCATAGGTATATTAGCATATTGCGTAAATGATAGTTCACGCAAGTGCCTCTCCACCCATATTTCATATTTTTTATGCCCATCAAATAACTGGCACTTTGCATGATGAGGTACACACATATCTTGCACTAAGTGAGCCGCAGCACCTAAATAAAAAATTGCTTCCTTCATACTGCCCTGTCTTACAAATTTTATAGCCGTATTAAAAAATTCTAAATAATCACCAGCTGCATTTGAAAAATGCCAAAATCCACGACGAGTTTTTGGATGCAAAAAATGGTGGATGTTCTTCCAATTTAAATCCGCCCAGATGACACCATCTTGAAGCTGCTTATAATAGTTTCTTAATAATACAGTCTCTTGCATAAAGCCATTGTATTGCAAAATGTTCAATGCCTGCTCATTGCAATATTGATGAGTAGTGCAACAAGATGAGTCAATGCTTTGTAATAGTGGATTTTCAAGCAAAGCAACTGCTTTCAAGCTAGTTCCAACAACCCCTTTTAGCATGATTGCCCACCTACTCCTTGCCAATATCCTGAATCAAAGAATGCTTCTTTCTTATTCACATCAGCAAGCGAACTAATTTTTTCAACGATATGACAAGTAGCAAATTCTGGGCTAATTGCAGCACACTTTACTTGCATCTCCTGCAGCCATTTTTGATTTCCAAACAAAAGTGCCGCGGTTTTTCCTGCAATTTCCCATTCATCTTGAATCCAAATAGCAGAGCCTTGTTCGTTAAGATAATAGGCATTTTCTTCTTCTTGCCCTGGTAAAGGATTCAATAAAATCATAGGTAAATTTACAGCTAACGCTTCACTACAAGTAATGCCTCCAGGTTTAGTAATTAATAAATCTGCCTGTTTCATCATTGTTGCAATGTGGGGAGAAAAAGGTAATACGGTAACTTTGTTGTGTAATGTTCTTGCTAAAATCCTAGCTCGCTCTTCGAATTCTTGATTTTTCCCAGCTACAACTGTCACTTCTATAGGACTTGGTAATTTCTCTAATTCTTGAAGCGTTGACTCCATTCGGCCAAATCCTAATCCCCCACCCATTACCAAAACATGGGGAACCTGCTTTCTAGCTTTCTTACCAACTGGTGTAAAGCTTTTCCCTACGGGAATACCTGCGCAGGTGATCTGACTAGCAGAAATAGCATGTTCTTGTAATTCGCTAGCCATAACTTCATTGGCAACAAAATAATGATCCACTCCATCTCCAAGCCACCAGGAATGTACCGCAAAATCAGTAATCACACCCACAAGGGTGAAATCTCTTTTTTTCTTACACCGCAACTCAGATGCAGCTCCGAGAGGAAAAGGATGCGTACAGATTACAATATGAGGACGATAACTAGCAATAAGATTAGCCATCGTTTTTTGATTCGCTGCATTAATAAAATCAATCACTTTGCGTGTGTGCTGTTTTTCCGTTATTTTGTAAATTTCCTTATACACATGAGGCGCAACCTTCAATATTCCATAATAAGATGATTTCATTAGATTCATCAATTCTATTTGCAGCCGGTTTAATTTTGAATAACGAAATTGTCCAACTTGTAAAAAATCAACTATTTCTAAATTACAACTAGTACTTTCCCTCAGCTTATCACATATAGCGGAGGCTGCCTGCATATGCCCATTTCCAATTGATGCTGAGACAATGAGAATCCTCTTTGATTTCATAGCCGCACCTCTTATTATTTAATATCTGTACCTTGACAATACCACATCGGTTGTAAAAATAAATTAGGATTACATTAACATTTTGTTAATTATACGTCCTGTTCCATAAAAAAACTGCCCAATATCGGCAGTTTTTAGTGTTATCCTTCCTTCTATTTCATCACAAGTATCTCAAGTGCTCTTTCTTTGGGCATTTTCACTAATTTTTCATAATCAGCAAGACGCCCTACATCCCACCAAGGGAAATCTTGAACGAAACCATAAATAGGAACGCCTTGTTCTAATAAAAAAGGAAAGACTTCCCCTGGTAAATCCACTTCATTGTCTTCAGGGTCAAACTTCTCGATATAAGGGAAAATACCTTCATCTAAAACATAAGAACCCATACTAACTGGTTCATTGAGATTTGTTTTTTCAAGAAACTTTATAATTCTTTGCTTTTTGTCCACCTCTGCTAATCCCACTTCTAAACGATATTGAGTGGAAAATACCACAGAAGACCCTCCATTATGTTTCTGGTGAAAGGCAAATACATCTTGATATTTTAGATGGCAAAGGGTATCACCTGGCACAACCAAAAAGCTTTCTTTATCAATTTCTAACAAGCTTCGAGCCCGCCATATTTCTCCAGCCTTGCCAGCAGGCAAAGCTCCATAACTATACTTGATTTTCACGCCCCATTTTTCTCCCCGGCCAAAATAATTTTCGATCTGTTCAGCTAAGTAACTTACAGCGACAACAAATTCTTCTACCCCACAGGAGATTAGATGAAGTAATACCCATTCCATTAACGGTTTTCCCTGTAAAGGAATCATAGGTTTCGGTATATAATCTGTGATCGGTCGTAGCCTAGTTCCTTTTCCAGCAGCCAAAATTAAGGCTTTCACAATTGCACCTCTCTTTTAGTAACTAAATTCTCAATCATGGATGCTGCTGCCCCTGCACCTCCATATACCCTACATAAATCTCTAAGATTCTCAGCCTTCTCCTGATAAGTAATGCTGGATAAGATTTTTTCTATAGCTTGCGCTAAGATAATCGGTGTTAAAATAGCCTTTTCTAAAACAATTCCTGCTCCATGCTTAGATAAAACAGCACCATTATCTTCTTGCTCTCCCATGGAGGGAATAACGACGGCTGGTTTACCACAGGCGAGACAATTCATAAGGGTAGAAGACCCGCCATGAAAAACCGTCACATCACTTGCTCGTATCATTTCAGTTCCTGGTACAAAATTAAAAATAGAAACGTGATCTGGTGGATTATACGATGAAAACTCCTCTGCTGAAAGCTCTAAACCAGCAGAAATTACCCCTCTTACGTTTGGCATCAACTGAAAAGTTTCTAGTACTAACTTTAAAAACTCCTCACCAATGAGTTTCGAGCCGCCACCAATGGTTACATATACCATTTTAGAATGACTTCCACCAATATGTTTCCTCTTCAGCTCCTCCTGCCCTGGTAACAATTCAGGATCTTCTAATAATAGGGGACCTGTATAGCGAACTTTCTCTTTTATAATGGATGCCCACTCCAACCCTTTTGCTAACTTTGCTTCTACCCCTAATTCTGGTATGCCCTCAAGTAAAATAAGATCAGCTGCCTCTAGTACTTCACGAAAAATTACCTTTATACTAGAATTATCTTTTACACCTTTTGAAAACATAGCAAGGGTTTTTTCTCCATGGGGTTGCAAGCAGGTAAATACAGAAGGAATACCAAGTATTTGCGCTGCCTGTACTCCTGTAAGGGTTCCACAGAGCATAATATCTGGGCGTTCCGTATTACCAACTTCAACCTCTTTTGTTTTTATCTTATCGATTACTTCCTTAATTTTTTTCATTTTTTCTTCTTGATTGTTTTTGTCCTCTCTTAATGCATCCGAAAAAGCTTCTATCTGAGGCATATCTTTAAACTCAATGACCTCTAAACCATAGCCACGAATCACCGGAATTAACTTACCACCTGCCAAAAACTTAATGTCGTGACCCCGGTGTTGAAGTTCCTTGGCGATTGCTACCACTCTCATGGTTTGTCCCATTATCGTACCAGTGCCCATCTGGGTGGAACACAAAACTTTCATCTTCAGTACCCTCCTTACTCTCGTGAATCATAACTTGACTTTTGGAAAGAAAATCATCTAGTAAATTATGAAGATAGTCTCGATAGTGCTGATGAATAATGCCTCTCACCTCAGGCTGAGAGGGAAATCCATTCAAACCTTGAAACGAAGCCTTTAAAGAACCAAAGGTATTTCCCAGTATGACCCCTAATAAGGGATTTTTAATTTTTGCATAGGAATACAAAAAACCTGCAGATGCCGAGTCACCACATCCAGTCGTATCGACTACTGGACCAAAATCCTTAACCACAGGTACATTTGCCCATAAGATACGCTCATCCCTTTTCCAAGCAACAAGAGAAGATTGATCCCCAAAGGTGATCCAACAGGCAGTTAGTCCCTCTTTCACTACGCTAGTGGCATACTCCACATATTCTTTGTAATGACCCATTTCATGACCAGCAACCCATTGGGCTTCTTTCGCATTCATCTTCAGAATATCGATACACCCTAACCATTCCCTTGGGTTCTCCCAATATTTATTAAATCGTTTCCCTTCTTTAGTGACACCTGTTACTAAACCATGAACATCAAGAAAAATGGTACCATGGGAAACACGCCGCCATTCTTTAGCACAAGCTAAGGGTATATCTGTTTCATTTAAAGGCATGAGCAAAATACACTGACAATCAGCAAGTAGCTTTACTTCCTTTAGAGCAATCGGGGACATTGATCGAATCTGCTGACTTACCCGCTCCTGTGAATTCAGATAAGTTAATTGGATTTCGGTGCCTTCTTCTCTTCCGACGTGCATATGTGACAATATGATATTAGGATCATTTAATAAGGCATAAATACTCGGTGCATCAGCCAAAGAGATATGAGATAAACAGACAACCTCATCCTTTGTACCTTCGAAAAGTTTAGCTAAGGCCAATACACTATAAGCCACAGCACCATATTTCTCAACCTTATCCCCTGTTGGTAAGGTTACATGGTCTTTTGAAATCGGTCCAACTACACCAACCTTCATCGCTTTACCTCCTTCCTAGGCATATCGTTCCTCTAACTTAACAATCTACATTCAATATGTAGTGTGACCCATATTAGTATCTACTATGAACATAAAAAAAGAGTTAGCACTAATGAAAGGTAGTAAAAGTATCCAGCAGTAATGAAAAAAGGCAGCTTCCATCAAGGAAGTTGCCTTTTTTTTGTTATTCATATCGTAATGCTTCAATTGGATCTAACAATGCAGCTTTGCGAGCCGGATATATCCCAAAAAACAAGCCGATCATAACCGAGAATCCAAATGCTGCAATTATTGAAAGTGACGAAATAATGGTTTTCCAACCAGCAACTGTTGATACAGCATAAGAGGAAACTATACCTAGTCCAATCCCTAGTACACCACCAGCCACACTAATTACCACTGCTTCTATCAGAAATTGTAATAAAATATTGTGATATCTGGCTCCTAAGGCTTTGCGGATACCAATTTCCCTAGTTCGCTCAGTAACCGATACCAGCATAATATTCATGATACCAATACCACCGACCAAAAGAGATAATCCGGCAACAACGCCTAACAATAATGTGATCATACTTGTTGTTGCATCCGCGGTAGCCATTACGGCAACCATATTACGCACCGTAAAATCATCGGGTGTAGTAGGTGCTAATTTATGACGTGCCCTTAGGAGAGCCTGAACATCTTCTTGGGCCTGATTAATGACATCTGTACCCGATGCTTGTATATTAATGCTTTGGACATATGTTATCCCCATCAAACGTTCCTGAGCTGTCTTTAAAGGAATGATAATGGTATCATCTTGATTTCCCCCAACAGACTCGCCTTTGGCTTCTAATACACCAATTACTTGAAATGGTGCATTATTAATCCGAATGGTTTGTCCAATAGGAGTTCCACCGTTAAACAAGTTCTCTGCCACTGTTTTTCCCAGCACGGCTACCCGTGCCCTAGTTTCAACATCCTGATTGGTAAAAAAGGTACCTTCCTCCATAGTATAACTACGTACTCCAAGGATATCAGGTGTTGTTCCCTGAACGCTTGTCGTCCAGTTTTGGTTACCGAATACAACTTGATAAGAGCGACTTACTGCAGGCGCAACTAGATTGACACCTCCAATTTCCTGAGCAATGGCTACGGCATCCTTCTCATTTAGGGTAATACCTGACCCAGCGGCTTGGCGAGAACCACCAGAAGAAGCAGCTCCAGGGGTGACGACAAGTAGATTACTACCTAATCCAGCAATGGAACTTTCTACTTTATCTCGGACGCCCATACCGATAGACACCATAGCAATTACTGCGCCAACGCCAATAATAATTCCTAACATGGTAAGCATTGCCCTTAATTTATTCGCTTTAAGCCCTGCGAAGGCAATTAGAATACTTTCGCTGAACATAGACTCACCTCACTTTCCATTCGTCTCGCTCAATAAGTCCGTCCCGGACATGTACAACTCGTCCGGCATAATCAGCGATTTCAGGTTCATGAGTAACCAAAATAATGGTCCGGCCATGGGAATTGAGTTCGGAGAAAATCGCCATAACTTCGTCACCTGATTTCGTATCAAGATTGCCCGTCGGTTCATCGGCCATGATAATAGTTGGATCATTTACTAGTGCCCGCGCAATGGCAACCCGTTGCCGCTGCCCACCAGAAAGTTCATTTGGTTGATGATTCATCCGCTCTTCTAGTCCAACCATTGTTAAGACTTCTCTTGCTCGTGCTAGACGAGCCTTTTTTTCTACCCCAGCATACACCATAGGTAGTGCCACATTTTCTAATGTAGACATTCTTGGTAACAAATTAAAGCTTTGAAAGACAAAACCTATTTTTTTATTCCTTGTAATGGCCAGTTGGTCATCATTTAAGGTAGCTACCTCTTGACCATCTAGCATATAAGAGCCGCTGTTTGGCCGATCAAGGCAGCCTAGTATATTCATCAACGTGGATTTACCGGAACCAGAAGGTCCCATAATAGCGGTAAATTCGCCTGGACTGATACTCAGTGTTAGTCCCGCAAGGGCATGCACGGTTTCGCCACCTAGCTTGTACACTTTCGTGACTTCAGATAGTAAGATTGACAACCTAACCCTCTCCTTTACATCCCTCGTGGGCCACCAGGAATTATACCACCGCCGCCCTTGGTATTATTTGTTGATTGTGTTTTAGCCGAACTGGCTAACACTTGGTCACCTTCTGCTAATCCGCTCAATATTTCGACTTTGGAGTCACTAGTGATTCCAGTTGTAACTGGTGTATTTTGTGTTTTGCCATTTTTTACAACAACCACGTACTGTTCACCGTTATTTGATTTAACAGCAGCCAAAGGTACGACCAAAGTATTATTACTATCTGCCACATGAATCGAAACTCTAGCCGTCATGGTAGGTTTTAATAAATTCTCTGCAGCGTCTACATCAACTAGCACTTTATAATAAACGACATTGGATACGACCGTGGCTTTTTGAGAAACGTTTGCTACAACACCACTAAAAGTCTTCGTTGGATATGCATCCACTGTAAACGTCACTTTCTGTCCTACTTGCATTTTCCCAATGTCCGACTCATCAACTTGTGTTTCAATCTGCATTTTGGACATGTCAGCGATTGTCAGCAAGACCATTGGTGTGGATACACCTGGCGCTACTGCTTGGCCAGCTGGCGTTGGTTTACCAATAACCCGCCCATTGATAGGAGAACGAATCACCGTGTCATTTAATTGAGAGATTGCATCATCATAGGATGCCTGCGCTACACTGTAGTCACTGCGACTTGTATCAAGCTGCTGCGCTGTTACTGCCCCAACTGCTTCTAAGCGCTGAGTACGTTCATAGATACTGGCAGTATTGGCTAACCTAGCCTTTGCTTGGTTTACAAGTGCCTGTAGATGGGTATCGTCTAATACTAACAATACTTGTCCCACTGTAACTTGGTCATTTTCCTTCACCTTTACTTCTTCAATCAAACCAGAAATTTTTGAACTTACGTCAACTAGATTAACAGGTGAAATCGTTCCTGTGGCGGAAACCGCGGAAACAATATTGCCACGCTCAACCTGTACCGTCGCCCCCACTGGAGTGGGCACCGTTCTCCCTTTGTATAAATACATCGCAACTCCAGCCACTATCAATAGAATCACCAGAGTAATAATCCATATTTTATAACGTACTATTTTTCCCCATACTAAGGACATACCTTTACCTCCTGCTGCTCTATTATTCCACGCCGATACCTACAGCTTTTTCTAGCTTGGCTTTATTCACATTGTAGTCATATAGTGCCTGAATTGAATTGGTATCAGCTTGCGTTAGAGACATCTGAGCATCAATAACATCCAAGTTTGTTCCTACACCAGCATAATATTTTGCTTGAGAAGCTTTTAGATCTTCTGTTGCTTTACCTACTGCCACTTTGGAAGTTTCAATACGAGCTTCTGCTTCCTTCATGCTGGAATAAGCTTGACGAACTTCTAACTCTACTCCTGTGCGAGTTTGAAGGTCCCCTTCATTTACCTTATCCATAGCTGCTTTGGCCTGTTTAATTTTAGAATTGGTAACTCCGGCATCAAATACATTCCAGTTGGCTGAAACCCCAACAGACCAATTACTCTTGTCGCCTGGGAAATTAGAGCCATTCCAGCCTTGCGTCCCACTAACAGCTACTGTTGGCATTTTTCCACTATCGGCAACTTTCATGCCTGCTTTGGCTGCATCTATCGTCTCCTGAGATTGAATAATTTCAGGTCTCTTTTGTAATGCCATTTGAATACTATCATCTAGAGTCATTCCATATTGAACATAAGCGAGATCATCTTTCATCGTGTTTTGGCTATCAAGTGGCATACCGATTATATTGTTAAAACTTGCAACAGATACATCATAGGCATTCTGTGCTTTGGTTAAGTTCTGCTGAGCGTTCGCCAGTTCTACTTCAGAACGCAGCACATCGGACTTTGCAACGGTTCCGACTTCAAATTGTGCTCTCACATTTTTTAAATGCTCTGTCAGGCTGTTCACTGTTTCTTGATTTACTTTTATCAAATTATTATTTTGCAACACACTAAAATAAGCAGTTGTTGTATCTAACTTTACCTGTTCCTTTACCTTCTCTACACCAACACTGGCTATGTTGGCATTGGATTTCGCTTGATCAACTAAGCCTTCCACTCTTCCTCCCGTATATAAAGGCCAGTTTACCTTGAGAGACGTATTAAAACTATCGTTGGATGCTGCTCCCTCTGCACCAGAACGGTTGCCGCTACTGCCTAAAGATACGGTTGGCAAATTCCCTGCTTCTGTTTCTTTTATGCCCCAGAAGGCTTTATCCTTATCAGCAAGGGCCATCTTAATGGAAGGGTTATTTTGTAATGCCAACGCAATACTTTCATCTAATGATAGTTCTGACGTAGCAGCGAAGGATATTGCTGTATTTAACACCAGCAATCCAGTTGCTAGTAACGAAACAACAGGTTTTACTCGAATTTTCTTTTGTAACATGTAATGTATCCTCCTTAATTTTTTGCCTATACAATAGTCCTAACTATTGATTTCATTCTACGTTCTTATTTTTTGATTTTCTTTAGATTCTAATTGGTAAGTACTGTATGATATCAGCATTTATCTCAAAGTAATTGCCATGTATATAAAAAAAGAAAGGCACCTTTTGAAGGCGTCTTTCCATTCTTATGACTTTTCTATTGGTAATGAAACATAAACTTCTGTACCCATTCCAATTTCGCTTTTTATCCAAATTTTTCCACAATGTTTTTCCACAATCCATTGGGCGATAGCTAGCCCTAACCCAACCCCTCCTTTTTCTCGGGTACGAACTTTATCAGCACGAAAAAAGCGATTAAAAACATAAGGTAAATCTTTTGACTCAATTCCAATCCCTGTATCTATCACTTTGATCACAACCTGACTCGATTGCTTGCGGCAACTAATACTGATACAACCAAACTCGGAAGTATATTTGATCGCATTATCCATTAGAATAACAAAAAGTTGCTGCAGACGTTCTTTATCAGCTACTAAAGATATCAATTCACTACAATCAACCTTTAACTTCATTTTTTGCATTTGTACTAATGGCTCAAATTGCTCCACAACATTTTGTATTACTTCATTTAAAATAACAGGCACGGCTTGAATCTCTATTTCATCAGCATCGGCCCTAGCTAAGGTAAGCAGGGTTGAAACCAGTTTACTCATGCGTATCGTTTCTCGAATAACATTTCTGATACGAATCGTTTCTAGTTCAATTGTGTGCTCTGGGTAACGCAATAATAGCTCCGCATTGCTTTTAATTACGGTGAGAGGAGTACGTAATTCATGAGATGCGTCTGCCACAAATTGATATTGCTTTTCCCAGGCAGCCTGAATTGGCACCAAGGCCCGACGAGCTAAAAAGTATCCTGCTAATATAATTGCAGTCATACCAATGATCTGCCCCGTTACGATGACTAATAAAAAACGGTGTAACATAGTTACCTCAAAGTCAACAATACTAACACCTAGCAATTCTTTAATTCGATATTCCTTCCTGTCTTTTATCAAGACATTATCCTGATTAGAATAGGGAAAGGTTCGCAGTCGATAAGCGTGATCTTGTATTTTCCTTGTTTGCCATTGACTTCCCCCATCAGCTAGAGAAGTAAGAATCTCCGAGGAAATTCCTTCAATCGGAAAGGGGTATGGATTTATAACATTCCCTTCTACATCCTGTAAAAAAATTAGAATCCGAGAGTCAAATAATGGAGTTTGCGCTCCCCCTAACCTTGGGCGTCCATTTACAAGACGAAAAGCCTCCACTTTTTCTTCCATTGACTCATCAATATCATCAAATAACTGCCGTGCTATATATCCATAGAGCATTCCACCAAAAACAATGAATATTAATAAAAATACTATGGAATTTAAAACAGTCAATTTTCGCAGAGTTTTTTGGAACATATTTATTTCTCCCTCATCATAAAACCCGCTCCCCGAATTGTCTGAATTAGATTTTCTCCTCCATGAGATGCCATTTTTTTGCGAAGATAATGAATATATAAATCAACAATTCCAATTGTAGTTTCCGACTCAAAGCCCCATATGCGATCAAAGATTTGTTCCCTTGTTAAAATATGTCCTTGGTTTAATATAAGATATTCTAATAGTTCATACTCCTTACTGGTTAATTGCAAAGCCTGCTTTCCTATAAAACCGTCTTTTAGCTTCGGATTTATTGAAACATCGCCATAACCTAGCTCCCCTTCCTTGCTCCCCATGCCTGTCCTTCTTAATAGAGCATGAATTCTCGCTAATAATTCTGGAATGGCAAAGGGTTTTATCAAATAATCATCGGCACCGCTATTTAAACCCACTACTCTATCTTGCACACTATCTTTGGCTGTAAATAACAAAATAGGTACAGCATTACCTTGTGACCGTAAATTTTTCACAATTTCTAATCCATTAATCTCCGGCAACATAATATCAAGTAGTAGCAGATCATAGACACCTTGCAATGCTAAATATAATCCTTCTTCACCGCTGCCTGTTTCATCAATCAGATACTTTTCTTCTTTGAGAACGTCAACAACTACCTCTCTGAGCATCTGATCATCTTCCACAACTAAAATTCTCACCATGACCTCCCCAATACCACATTCATTACCATTTACAGATAGTTTATCCAAGTAAAGCATCGCCTATAAAAAAATTTTACAACATAGAAAATACCGCTAGCACGTCTTATTTGACGTACTAGCGGCATCAATGTGTATATTATTTAAAAGAGGGGTGGTTTTTTAGAAATTCTTGAATGGAGCGAGCCATGATTTTTTTACCCGAAATATCTGGATGCAGTCCATCTTGTCCATATTTTACAGGTAGATTTCCCGCTTCATTTGCTAACAATGCATAGGTTTCAATGGCATAAGGTTGATTCCTAACAAAATTATTGACCTTTTCTATTTCTACTTGCCAGTTATCAGCTGTAGGTTGGCCAAATACTCGTTGTATTCTTTCTGGATTAATCGGAGGAAGTGTTAAAAAGATAGGGGTGATTCCGTTCTCTTCACATTTCTGACGAATTGTTTCTAAGTTTGCAATAACTGCCTCCCCTGAGGTACCACCACGAATGCTGTTTGAACCACCTAAAATAAACATATATTGAGGCTGAAAAGGAAGTACGTCCTCTTCAAAACGCTCTACCATCATCTCACTGGTATCGCCACTTCTGCCTAAATTCTTCACTGGGAAAGGCAAATAAGACACATATTCAAAGCGTTCATCTGATGGAGGATTAGAGATAGCTCCACCACCATGGGTAATACTATCACCAAACACGGCCCATTTTGTTCTGCCTGTTTTCACAGTAAAGGAAGTGACATCCGAATATTTTCCGATTGCTCTTCCTTTCTCATCACGGGCGAGGACACGATAATAATATGTTCCGGGTTCCACATAAGAATGAGTATCATAACAATCAAATCCAGATCCGCCATCTATTGTATAAGAACGTATTCTATACTGGGATGCTTCGGTTCCATTTGGGTTTTCTGGGCGATTGTTGAGAATTTCCACTTCATAAGAAGCAGCCCCTAACACAGGAATCCAGGAATACACCGGGTACAGCGGGACAGGATGATTCTTCTTTAATACGGAAGTAATCGTAGGTTTGTCTACATTAAGAGCGCCCTTATTGATAGGAACTGGAGCAGAAAAAGCCGCAATGGGATTTTTATCTAAATCCAAAGGGCGAACCCGATAATATAGCTTATTTAATTTTTCTCCATTAAAAGAAGATAAATTCAACTCCACACCAGGAGTCGAAATGTTGGTTTTAGTAAAAACAGTTTGCTTACTTGATGCCTTTTGATTATTTTTGATCGGCGCATTGGCAACTTCTAATTCGTACATAACGGCATCTTCTGCATTCCGCCAAGTTAATTGTATTTTGCCTTCTTGAGCATACCCAATTCCAGTTATGAGTAAAATTGTTAAAACAATCGTCATAATTTTAAATTTCTTCAACAATCCAATCCTCCTATATACAAAAATAATTGTCACAAGCCAAGCCTGTGACAACTGTCAGCCTATCTTATTCTCTATTGAGAGTTTACTTCTCTTCGTAAGAACAACAGTAATCGACTACGGTAGTTACCTTGAGCTTAAATTTAGAATTAGCATCTACGCTAAAGCTGTCTCCACCCTTATAAGTATGCCATTTTTCGTCGCCAGAAAACTGAACCTCCATATCACCTGCTACAATTTCCATTATTTCAGCAGCAGCCGTACCAAATTCGTATTCACCAGGCAGCATAATTCCCAGGGTCTTTTTACTTCCATCAGCAAAAATGACAGTCCGGCTAGTTACTTTTCCCTCAAAATATACATTTGCCTGCTTTACGATTGAAACATTTTCAAATTGTTCCATATATTTCTCCTTATTTTATATTCAAATACAATTATCGCATTTACTTTAATTTTATCATAACAACGTAAAAATGCCAAAAAATAATATCGCTTATGCAGTACTTAATGTATTGCTAACATTATATTCACCGATTATTGCATTTTTAGCGACTTCCGCTAATATATCCATGGTATCAATCAGGGGAAAGCTAGTATCACTTTGGGAAAGCAAAATAGGTAAATCCGTACAGGCTAATATTACACATTCAGCATCCATTTGTTTTAGGTTCTCAATAATAGCAAGTAATGCCATTTTATCAGATTCCAATTTTTCTCCCTTTACCAGTCGGCATATTATTTCTGATACTACAGCTTGCTGATAAGTCGAAGGTAATATAGATGCTATATTATTTTCATATAATGGTCTTGTATATAAATGGCTCTCGATAGTTGCCGCTGTGGCTAAAATTCCTACTTTTTTTATTTTATGGGCTGCTAGATGCCTGCACGTCTCCTCTACAATGCTAAAAAGCGGAACTTTAGAAACTTCGCGTATTTCATGAATATAAATATGAGCTGTATTACAAGGAATTACACAAAAATCAACCTTATTTTGTATAATTTGAATGCCTTCCAGAACAAGTTCTCGCAGTAAGTGTCCGCCCTGATTACATTGTAAGAAACTATCAGCAACTTGAAAGGGCTCAGGGACACTATACATGAGAATGGGAGGATATCCTTTGGTATGCGTAAATTGCTTAATAAGCTTCATATAAAATAATGCGGTAGCTTCTGGCCCCATACCACCAACAACGCCACAAATTTTCAAAATAGCTCCTCCTCCTATCAAAATTAATTAGTACAATTATGCTTTGATTTCATCATAACCAAAAATAAGGTCAAATCCATTATCATTTTTTACAACATCATAGCCATAAAATCCTAAGCTCATAATAAATTTTTGAGAATCAATATCAAAATTTGTTACTCTCACACTATACTGGGGCTGTATCAGGCCTTTGTCAAAGTCTAAATGTAATATATAGCGAAGTACATTGTTATATTTTAATTTCAACTGTTTAATGAAAAAACCATGATTCGTGAAAACTTTTATAGTAGGATAATTATTAGGGGCAACTGTAAGATAGACGTGCCTATATCCCATTTCTTTAATAACTTGAATATGCCTTTTTGCAACCTGGTCCAAAATCCCTTTCTTTCTATGTTCTGGGTGAACAGCAGCTGGTCCAATTTGAGCAACTTTCAAAAGTTCATCGTCTGGAAGGTCAAATTCCACACCTAGGTTATCTTCACCTAAACCTGGAAATGTAACCATGTTAAAACCTAATAATTGATCCTTATTAAAAAGACCTATTGCACTTTTTTCAATAGCAAGCTGCTTACAAAAAAATTCAGCTGGCTCCACATAATAAATTGTAGGATCTACTAAAGTTTTTGCAATAATATCTTGTAAACAGAGGACTTGTTCTAAGTGAGTAGCATTTAAGAACTTAATCTTATATTCAGAGGTAACGTCAATTTCTTCTAGATTTATCATGACTGCATCCCCTCATTTTTTGAATTATTTTGAACTATTGCAAACTTAACAAAAAACTCCGTTCCACCAGATCCTGTTTCCACACTGATTTTGGCATTATGTCTAGCGGCAATACTATAACAAACGGGTAAGCCTAATCCTGTACCATTATCCTTTGTCGTTTGAAATGGGATACCAATATTCTCTAAAATCTCAGCTTTAATACCTGTACCTTGATCGGCAATTGCCATAATCACTAAGTTGTCTTCGCAATAAGTCCTTATTCTTACCTCCCCTTTTTCTTTCATTGCTTCTAGCCCATTTCGTACCATATTGAGAATAATTTGTCTGATCTCTTTTTCATCAATAAACAACTCAGGAATCTCACTTAATTCTAGTACTATCTTCTTATTACTTACTGTTGCATCTGCTTGAAGGAGAGGTAAAAGAGCTGTTATTATATCATTTAAATTAGCATATTTAGGATTGACAGCCTTATTTTTTGCCAAGGATAAAAACTCGGATATAATCCCATTGGCCCGATCTAATTCTTCCATCATAATGCCGTAAAAAGACGCATGGGGAGAATCATGCTCTTTTTTAGCAAGTATTTGCAAAAAACCCCGGACCGTTGTCATGGGATTGCGAACTTCATGAGCAATCCCTGCTGCCATTTCTCCAATTATATTTAATTGATCCAGCCTGGCAATTTGTTTTTCGATTTCTTTTTGTTTTATGGTATTCCATAAAATCATTTCATTTTGCTGTTGAATTTTTTTAAAATTTTCTTTTAATTTCCTTGCCATTTCATTGAAGGCTTCAGCTAAGATGCCAAACTCATTCTTGTCCTCAATGGCTACTCGATACTCTAAATCACCATTAGCTAGAGCTGCAACTCCCTCTGTTAGTCCACTAATTGGTTTTATCACATATTTTTTTGTTATTAAAAATATAGAACTTAAAATTAACGTTAACATAATAAAGCATGCAATAAAGATTGGCGTCATTATTTGATTCCCTTTTTGTGTTAATTCTTTTTCATCTATAATTGCAATTGCCTTCCATCCAGATATATTAGAAGTATTAACGGACGCTAATTTTTCTTTGCCTTCAATAGTAATGTGTTGGATTTTCCCATCATCTGTTAAATCCATTAATTGAGGAATTCCAATTTCTTGTGGAGTCTTCATTAACCATTCACTATGCTTAGGGCAAACAATAATTTTATTATTTTGGCTTAACATGATTACATAGCCGCTTGTTCCAATTTTGAATTCTTCTATTTCTTTTTCCAGTTCTTGTACATTCCAGCCCGCAACTACAACACCCAGTATTTTATCATCACGTTCAACTGTGCGTGCAACTGCTACAACCAGTTCTTCCGTTGTTTGCATAAAATAAGGATCTGTCAAATAAGCCTTTCCCCTATGATTTAGCGCTTCTTGATACCATATTCGTGATCTTGGTTCATATCCTTCTGTTGAGAAAAAACTGGGATACTCAAAATATCCGCCTTGATCTGTTCCTATCGCAATAGCCATCATGCGAGGGAATATGTTTTGAGAGTTAGTAAAAAATCGATATATCTTAGAATCAATCATTTCTGGCATTGTTATTTGTCGATCTCCAACACTATTGGCTAGTTCTGCTGTTCGATCATCCATGGCTAAAAGTGATATGGCTTCATATGCTGGTTTAATCGACCCATCATTAATCTTATTATGTATTTTGCTTAATATCTCATAGGTGTAATATTCGAAATTCTCCTGTACCTGTTTCGTAATCACTTTCTCAATATACAATCCGCCAAAAACAAAAGGCAGCACACACACTAATAACGTCCATATTATAAATTGATTTCCAATCGATTGTTTTTTTACATTCATAATGATCTCAAAACAAATATAGGAATCATTTGTCGCCTCTTTCATCTAAATATCGTTATATGTAACTTTTTGTAATCTTCTCCATTAAAACTTATTTTCCTTGTTTAGAAGGCCAACAAAAAATCAAGATGTAAGCGACTATTAAAAAGCAGTCTCCATACAAGGAAAGACTTCAGTACTTACTTTGCATTTGAAAAATAAGAAAAAGGAAAGTCAGTACCTTTGCAGGATCCGACCTTCCTTTTCTGTGACTTACTCTAATTCATCTATTTCTGTAGGATTTATAAGAATCTCATAATAAAGTCTACTTCAACTGCAATTTTGACAGAGCTTCCGCCATAGCAGAGTTAAAAGGTCCATCATCTGCCTGTTTCTGTTCCCTCAAAAATTTGGCAACTTCTCCCTTCGAACTCTTAGTACTTTCTTTCTTTTTTCGCTCATTAAAGGCAGAAAGTTTTTCTCGATAACCACAGCTGCAGACAAAGATTTGCCCTTCTCCTTCACCCCGCAGTTCTAACTTTTTATGACAAGTAGAACATCTGGCGTTGGTCAATATAGAAAGGTTTTTGCGATGACCACATTCTCGATCTTGGCAAACCAGCATTTTACCTTTCTTTCCATTGACCTCCAACATAAATTTTCCGCATTCAGGACATTTCGTTCTAGTAAGATTATCATGCCTGAACTTATCTTGACTATTTTTAATGTCAGTCACTACGGCTTGGGCATACTTCTTCATATCATTAATAAAAAGATTTTTGTTAAGGGAGCCTTTAGAGATATAGCCTAACTTTTGCTCCCATTGGGCAGTAAGAGCAGGGGATTTTAACTCCTCAGGAACTAAGGACAGCAATTGTTTCCCCTTAGCTGTAATAAAAATATTTTTACCATTCTTTTCGATTAAGAAACTGTTAAACAATTTCTCAATTACGTCGGCCCTGGTAGCGACTGTGCCAAGTCCTCCTGTTTCGCCAATTGTTTTTTTCAAAGCTTCGCTTTCATTGCTCATATATCTGACCGGGTTCTCCATCGCCGATAATAAGGTTCCTTCATTAAATGGTGCTGGCGGTTTCGTTTCCCCCTTAGTCAGAACGACACTAGAAATAGGTAATACATCACCCTTTTGAATGCTGGGTAATAGTTGTTCTACCATGTCTTCTTTCCCATCTTCCTCTTCTATAGCATGCTCATACACTTCTTTCCAACCTTGCGCCAGGATCGTTTTGCCTGTAGCAACAAAGAATTCACTCCCAATTTGCGCTTTTAAGGTAATTTGCTCATATTCAAAGGGTGGATATAAGGCTGCTAAAAAACGTTTTACTACTAAATCATATATTTTTCTTTCCATATCATTCATGGAACTCAGCATTGGCATCTGTTCGGTAGGAATGATGGCGTGGTGATCTGACACTTTACTATTATCAACGAAAGATGAATTGCCTTTAATCGGTTTTCGTAAAATAGCAGCAGCCATTTTGGAATAAGGGCCAACAGCACAAGCCTTTACTCTATCTTTTAACGTATCGACGATATCGGTAGAAATGTACCTTGAATCGGTTCTAGGATAAGTTAATACTTTATAGTTCTCATAGAGCCTTTGCATGATTGAGGTGGTTTCTTTTGGTGAATAACCGAATAAGCGGTTACCATCTCTTTGCAGCTCTGTTAAGTCATATAAGGAGGGCGAAAATTTCTTTTTATAAGCTTTATCAACTTCGATGACTTCCGCATTTTTGTTTTTGACTGTGGCGAGAAGTTTTTCACAACTCTCTTTATCGAAGGTTCGCGTATTTTTTGTTTTTTTATCTTGCCACATTAGCTTTAAATTGTTAGCCCCATTGGCTGTTATTCCATAAAACTCTCTTGGTTTAAAGGTCTTAATTTCTTCTTCTCTGGCTGCAATGATCGCCAAGGTTGGTGTCTGTACCCTACCACAAGAAAGTTGGGCATTGTATTTACAAGTTAGAGCCCGAGTGGCATTTATACCAACAAGCCAATCCACTTCGGCCCTAGCAACGGCGGAGGCATAAAGGTTTTCATATTCTTTACCTGGTCTTAGTTTACTAAACCCTTCCTTAATTGCTTTATCGGTAACGGAAGAAATCCATAAGCGTTTGATTGGCTTATTTACATTCGCCTTCTCAATGATCCATCTAGCAACAAGCTCCCCTTCTCGCCCCGCATCCGTAGCGATCACAATCTCACTTACATCTTTTCGCGCCAATTGTGCTTTTACTGTATGAAATTGCTTCCCGGTTTGCTTAATGATAACAAGCTTTAACTGGGGAGGCAGCATAGGTAAATCTTCTAATTTCCAAGTTTTATATTTCTCATCATATATTTCAGGATCTGCCAAGGTTACTAAATGACCTAATGCCCAAGTAACAATGTGCCTATCCCCTTCAAAATAACCGTTTTCTTTGCGATTACAATGTAAAACCCTCGCTAAATCTCTACCAACGGAAGGTTTTTCTGCTAACACTACTACTTTACTCATAATACAATCCCTTTCAAGTAAATATTTTTATTAAAAATAATTTAGTTTTTAATAACATTTACAATTATCATTTATTTTGCAGGATTTTATTCCCATTTCATCCAATATACTCTTTACATACTCCATAATAACACTAAACAATCACAAGGAGATGTCGTCTTTGAAAATTGCGACTTTATTTTTCACTTTATTTTCTATCCCTATGCTGGCCTTTGCTGCATCGCAAAAACCAGGAAATTTATCCCTTTCCAAAATAGTTGGTGGACTCTCGGGAAACATTATACTAATCTTAATAGGTGCTACTCTGTTACGTTTTGGGGCTAAAAGATATCTTAAAGCATTTCATGACCGCCAGCATTCGTCTTTAAAAGAAGTGGCCCAAAAAGTTATACGCTATCATCAATATCTTGCCCTTTCTGCTCTAGTCCTAATTTCCATTCATGGTATTGCTATGTATATTTCTAGAAACTTCTGGAATACGCAAATGCTACTAGGCGTCATTTCTATCTCCTTATTTGCGTTAACTTCTTATTTTGGTTTCCTAATAAATAAAAGAAGACAACATCGTCAATTATTCTACACCTTACATATGAGCACTATCGTACTAGCCATTTGCGTAGGAGTAATTCATATACAATACAAACCATTTATCCGCTTATTTCTATAAAAAAAATAATCTTCTTATTATTACTGACTTGCCAAGCTTTCACTGTCAATAGACCCTAATTATACCTTTATCATTGAAAATAAGTCAACAAATGGAAACTTTGTAAAGTGAGGTGATATGATGAGCGACAATGTAAGTCAAGAAATTTTGGATAAATTGACGAAAGTATGCCTGTGCAAAGCTATCAGTAAAGCTTCCATAAAAAAAATCATTGCCAGCGGTGCTAACACTCTTGAAAAAGTACAGCAGGAATGTGGTGCGGGATCAGGTCCTTGTGGTGGCAAGCGGTGTACACCAAAAATAATCGAACTATTAGAGAACCAAGAAAAACGCTACACGCCCTTTTAAAAGATAGAAGTTTTGAAAGCCGCCTTGCGGACACGGAGAACACAAAGGGGTAGAATAACAATATCTCTGTGTTTAACGTACTCTTTTGTGTGCTGCATCGTGGCATTGTGTCTTTAATCTTTTTAAGTAGAACTTATAAATTCTGATACCACAAGCATAATAATAAGATAAGACTCCTACTTGAGAAGGTGGGAGTCTTATCTTATTAATTTATCGGTAAATATCTGCTAAGGCTTCTGAAAGTTGACTATATCGAAAACGATAACCTTGTTGTAATAAACGTTTAGGGTATACCTTTTGCCCTTTTAATAAAACTTCTTCTGCCATTTCACCAAACAGTATTCTTGCTAGAAATGCAGGGATACAAATGCGACTTTTACTCCCTAGAGTTGTCCCTAACACTTCCATAAAGTCTTTCATTGTCACAGCATAGGGCGTGCAGGCATTATAGACTCCCTGCCAAGCCTCATTGTCTAGTGCCTGGATAATTATATCGACAAGGTCTTTACGATGAATCCAGGACATCCATTGCTGACCATCACCAAGATAACCACCCATACCAAAAGAAAAAGGCATAGCCACTCTAGGCAGCATACCACCATCCCCTTCTAGGACATGCCCTAGTCGCAGACGAACAACACGTATTCCTAGACTTTCCCCCTTTACAGCTTCTAATTCCCAAGCTCGGCATACATCCGCTAAAAAACCATAGCCACTTCCACTACGCTCTGTGAATCTCTGCTGCGGATGAGTACCATAATAACCGATAGCAGAAGCATTCACCAATACTTTAGGGAAGGGTAAGCCTCGTTCCTGATTCCGGCGAATACTGTCTACAATACAGGAAGTGGCTGCAACCCGGCTATTTAGAATTCTTTGGCGTATGGTAGCATCCCAGCGACTGCCAGCAATACTTTCACCAGCTAAATTAATAATGCCATCTAAACTAGCAATCACCTTTTCTGAGAACAATGCACCTGCTGCAGGCATTTGAACCAAGCTCGCCTCTTGCTTTTTCCTAGTGTTACGAGAAACGATCTGTATACAATCGCCTCGCTGAAGAAGTTGCTCAGCCACTGCACTGCCAACAAAGCCCGTCCCTCCTACGATTAGTAGATTCACAGAAACGCCCTCCCCTACCAGTCCTCTTTTCTCCTTCTGTCTCTAATGTAAAACCTGTTACATTAGCTTCCATCCTTCTATATATAAGCTTTTTATTCCCAAGAAACTTCCTACGTGAATCATTAGGGGTATTCTAAGATAAAAATTATTAGGTACATATACAGCAATTTTGTTAATCTCTTTTATACAATACTCTGTATCATTTGGCGGTTTACCTAGATACACAGAGGGTCCTAAATCAAAATTGCCACAGCATGCCCCTGCTCTCCCATTATCAATTACGTGTATAGTTCCTTTCTTGCTTAGAATATAATCTCTGGCTTCATTACTCACAGTTAGCACAATATCCCTCCCATTCTACGAAAAACATCCGATATCGCCCGCTAAAATTTTCTTTTTCTTCGACAAGAAAAGACGAAAAACCTTTATCCGATGACTAAACCGCTCTAAGACTCCCATCTTCATCTCGTTAACAGCCTATAATATCCTGCCCTCTGGTCCGGATAACAGTCTGTAAACTCGAAGTAAGTTCGCTCTAAGGATTTTCGAATCCAAGGCTCACTTATCTCGTTAACATCCTGTAATATCCTACCCTCTGGTTAGGATAACAGTCTGTAAAACTCGAAGTAAGTTCGCTCTAAGGATTTTCGAATCCAAGGCTCACTTATATAAGTGGGAGTTGAGAGCGGCTAAGTCCCTGGATAAGTGCGACTAAGATTCAGATGGAGTTAAAACTCCATCTGAATCAAGTCTTCTTTATCTATTTTAAATCCCCGCCCATGCTTCCTTAGCAACGGTACGGGGATTTAGTCATGCAATCACTCCTCTAAAGATTTACAACCGTGGGCCCAATAAACCAAAGAGCAAAACTAATAATTACAATCCATACTATATTCCCAAAATTAAAAAACAATAAGAGTAATACTAACAAAATAATCGTGATTATATAGTGTTCTAAGGCCAAATTTATCCAATCCATACCATCCCTCCTCTACACTATTCTTACTGTACTATATGCTTAGTAATCTTATTATGTTATTCTAGGACAAAATAACGCGTTAGTCGACTCCCAAGAGGCAACTAACGCGTTTAATAAGAACTCTTTCTATTTTTTAAAGATTACTTGGAACCAATACTCCATGCAAATAGGTCTCAACAGCCTGATTAATATAATATTCTGCCTGATTTTCCCTAGGCGGCAAAATTTCTTTAGATAGATTCTGTGTAAAAAAGTAGAAATTCACAATACCCGATAGAGATAACGCTGCATATTCTGGATCTAAATCCGCGCGAAATTGCCCTACCTTAATTGCCTCTCGAATACAGTCACTAAGAAAATTATTTAATTGGGAGAGCTCCTTTTTCACAATGGTATCAAAGGATGCTGTCGGATTAATAAATTCCCCATAGACCAGATGACTTGTATAGGGACATTTAACATGAGACTGGGCTACTAATTGTCCAAAGAGGCGTATTTTTTCCGCAGGATTCAAGTGATCTTTCTTACGAATCACATCAATCGTTTCTGCAATAACTACAAATTGAGTTTGCAAGACGGCGGCATATAGATTTTCCTTGCCACCAAAATAATAAGAAATTAAAGCAATGTTTACACCAGCAGCTTCCGCTAGCTCTTTGACGGATACGGCCGCGTAACCTTTCATAGCAAACAATGGGATGGCCGCATCCAAGATTTTGTCCATTGTGGACTTTTCTGTTACGTTTTCTTTTTTCATTTGCGTACCCCTTATTATATTAGCTGTGACTTGTGATTTACAGCTAAACTAAAATACCTATTTAAATATAGCATATGGCAACTTTGCCTATTTGTCCACAGAAAATAGCTCAATCTATCCCCTTACACTCTTTGTTATTTGTCTAGATTTATCACCACCCTTTGTGCTATCCTATATTTGGAAGAAACTTTATCGGAGGTGTTATTATGATTCTCTTAAAAAAAATTTGCATCTTGTTTGTCCTGTTACAATTCTCATCCTTACTAATCCCGCTGCCTGCTTTTGCTTTTAAAACTTATCATGTTGCCGTTCTGCCATTGATCAATAGTGCACACTGTTCAGATCAAGAAGTACTACAGTTAGTGCAGACTAAAATTAACGATAAGTTTAAGTATCCTTTTTACGAAATCATACCCCTATCGGCAGACATGCAGAAAAGCATATCTGAAAAGACAAGGAATAAAGCCAATATGATACAACTTACCGATGCCCTTTCTGCTGACATTGTGATTGCTGTAGAACTTGTTCGTACCGAATCTGTAATAGTACATCCTTCTATATGGAATTTCTCTTCTAATAATGATGATACTTATGTTGACACGAATGTATTACTTAAATGTTATACTTATTCTGCAGCGGATGATCGCTATCTATCTTTTAAGGCCTCTACATATGGTGTAGAACCTATGACAGCTGATACAGACCTATATCACTCTGTAGAAAAAACCATGGATCAGCTTACTAGCAAATTACCCTACAAAAGAGTTCCTCAGGATGCCGTAACAACTAGTAATAACAATTTTTCAGAAAAACAGTAACAAACATTAAGAAAAACAGTAACAAACATTAAGAAAAACGCTACGCGTCCTTTTTGAACCACAAAGACACAAAGGTCACAAAGGGGTTCTATCCATTTCATTCCCATCTTTTTTGTGTGCCGCGATAGCGGCATTGTGTCTTTGTGGTTCAATCTTTTTAACTAGAAACTTATAAATTCTGATACCATAAGAAAAGACTTGGCTTAGGCCAAGTCCTCAGACGCAGGCAGAGAAGCCTTAGTCGTTCTCTCGGAATCAAGGAAGTGTTATACTTTCTGATTCCGTAAAAAAACAATAATCGAGGTGCTATATGAATACTATTATGAAACAATATTTATCTTTACTTATCCTAGTAATTACTCTATTTACCCCAAATGTATGGGCTGCTGAAAACCCTTCTAACCCCAAAATATCGAATACCTTTCATCTCACAGGACAGGTCGTATTCTCTAATTTAGAAGGAGGTTTCTATGGCATTACTGGTGATGATGGTAAAAAATATCAACCCACCAACTTACCAAGGAAGCTCAAAAAAGACGGGATAGCCATACAGTTTGATGCAAAAATCAAAGACAACGGCATGAGTACCTTTCAGTGGGGCACTATTGTTGAGCTTTCTAATGTTGCACCAATTACAACTGCCATTTCAGCAGAAGAACGCCGGGCTATTTATGTGTTACTCAAACGAATGGATGCCTTTAATACGAAGGATCTAAATAAACTCCAACAAATAGATACTGTTGCACGAAAGTTGACGAAGGAGCAATTCGATAACTGGGTTAATAAATATAATAATTTTACCCTCCAATATGTAGATATCTCTTACAGCGATTCCACTTCCATTACTGGTTCCTGCTACTATACCCGAGAACTTGTAAATGGTATGACTCTGCATGGTAATACGGATTTAACGGGTATGACTTTTACCCTCTCACAAACGCAAAATGGCTGGAAACTCACCGAATCCGGAGCTCTTACCAATCCTATCAACCCCTACAATCCAGATGTTCTTGCCGAACTCAAACAAAAAGCCCGTGAAAAGTATAAGACCGATTCTTTGGCATCTCTTTGGCAGTAATATAAAGTTATACATACCCTTAAGCAAATAAATTACCATGAAATAGTTGACCACGCAACTATCTCATGGTAATTTATACTTATATAGAAATGGATCGATCTTTATTGACTCCATTAGAAAGGGTAAACTTATGAAAGATAACATTCTTATTTTCCTTCTAGCCGCTATGGGAGGCTTTCTCTTTTTTACAATACATTCTCCTCTTCCCTGGACCTTAGGACCGCTAGTCATCACTCTGCTATGGAAGTCATTTAGAAAAAAATCAGTCCATTGGCCAAGGTCTATCCGAAATACGGGGCTTATTTTCCTCGGCTACGCCATGGGCAGTCCCTTTACCATTCAGGTAGGCCAGCAAATCCTCGGACAGCTTCCTGGAATGCTTATGGCTACCTTTGCCACTATGACCATAAGTCTTTTAGTCGGATGGTTTACCAGCCGTCGTACTGGAGTCGGAATGATTAATGGACTGATTGGCAGCGTACCTGGAGGACTTTCCCAAATGGCAGTGATCTGCGAAGAAATTGATGGCGCCGATGTAGCAGTCGTTACTCTTATGCAAATTACTAGAGTACTAACAGTTGTTTTCATTGTACCAATGCTGGCAATATACGGCCTTTCAAATAATTCTACCCCCATTCCCCTCTTCGCTGCCGGTGCCCCCCTTAATTACGTAGCATTTTTACCCTTTGCAGTCGTATGCGTCCTTTCCCCTCAGTTGGCCAAATTGCTAAAAGTCCCCACCCCCTACCTAATGGGCCCTACCCTTGGAACTATTTCACTGATTATTGGAGGATACGATGCACCTCATCTTCCTCAATATCTCACCGCATTAGCCCAAATCGCCATTGGGATACGGATGGGAGCTGACATTACTTTTGATGGCTTAAAAAATTGGAAATCTATTGTTTTATATACCTTTGGAGGCGTTCTCCTTGTAATTACTATGTCCTTAGGTGTTGACTATGCATTAACCAAATTCTATTCCATTTCTTTTCTAACGGCTTTTATCAGTACGGCTCCAGGAGGAATCACAGAAATGGGACTTACAGCAATGACAGTTCACGCTGATGTCTCCCTCGTTGTTGCCTACCAGCTTTTCAGGCTTTTATCTATGCTTATCCTTGGAATACCTGTGATAAGATGGTGGCTAATGAGAAAAACAGTTAGAAATGTAGTGGAAACGAATATCTAATTTAAACTGGAGGTACCAAGCCCTGTGGAAATGGTTTTAAAGAAAAGCAACTCAAAATCTATACTCTCAACCAAAGTCTTAGCCAATTTGGCTATGCTAATCACTGTAACCTTATGGGGCATGTCCTTTGTTAGCATAAAGTTAGCAGTCAGTGAAGTACCACCTGTTACATTGGCCCTTTTACGGTTTCTAATCGCAAGTACAATCCTCTTTCTTATCTTGAAAAAGGTTGAACCTACTGCCAAATTGCAACGAAGTGATTTGAAGAAAATGATGCTAACGGGCTTCTTAGGAATCACATTGTATTTCTTCTTTGAAAATACGGGAGTTAGGTTAACTACGGCTTCTAGTGCCTCCCTTATCACGTCTATCATTCCGATTATCGCAATTACAATGGATATTATCGTGTTTAAAACCAAAGTCCCCCTGATTCAAATCATTGGGATTTTAGTAGCGATGTGTGGCGCTTACTTATCTATCACAGCCAATGGACAAATTAATTTCTCATCGGAAACTTTTATTGGCAACCTTTACGTCGTTGGTGCCATGCTTTCCTGGACAGCCTATACCTTACTTAATAAATCCTTTAAGGGCAAATATTCTGGTCTTTTTTTAACAACCTATCAAACCTTATTTGGGACACTTTTTTTACTCCCTCTTTCCTTCTTTGAACATAACCAATGGCATATTTTTTCACTACATGCTTTCGGAAATATACTATACCTGGCAATTTGTTGTTCTGCTCTCGGATACTTTTTATACATCTATGCATTAAGTCATTTGGACGTTACCATAACTACCTTATATTTAAATCTTATGTCTATTGTTGGGGTTATCGGTGGCTGTATTATTCTTTCAGAAACAGTGTTTCCTGCTCAACTTTTAGGCGGTATTATGATTATTATCAGTATAGTTATGATTAATTTTGCACCTTCTCTTAAAAACATGTTTGCGTCCCCTCGAACAGACGCGAAATAGAAAAAAATAACGCAACAATTTAAGCAAAGGGATTTATTAATCATGTTGCCATGCAAAAAGGCCCACGGATCGTGGGCCTTTTTGCATGGCAGTTTTGAACAAATTCAGGGTAGAGCTTCCGTTCAGATCAAAATAATAAACTTAGTATCTTTTAATTCATATATGTTCCACCATTAATATTAATTGTCTCGCCGGTTATAAAATCAGACATACTTGAAGCCAAAAATAAAACTGCATCAGCCACGTTCTGAGATTGTCCTAGCTTACCTAAGGGTATTCTCGACAGTACTTGTTGGCGATATTCATCAGTCCACTGCGTACTCATATCAGTTTCGATCGGACCAGGACAAACTCCATTCACATAAATATTATACTTAGCCATTTCTAAAGCTAGATGCTGTGTAAGGTAATTCACACCTGCTTTTGATGCGCCATAAGAAGGAGATGCATTTCTATGAGGAGTTTTGGCAGTAGAAGAAGATACATTTACAATTTTACCGTATTTCTGTTGTATCATAAATGGTAAAACAGCCATGCAACAATACAGTGTCCCGTTTAAATTAACATTGATCACTTTTTGCCAATCATCTAATTTCATCTCTAATGTTGGAGTACGCATATTAATCCCCGCATTATTTACAAGAACATCAATATTACCAAAATGATCAATGGCTGTTTTTACAATCTTAGTGGCAATAACAGGATCTGAAATATCTCCTACCTCCACTAAACATCTTTTTCCAAGTTTCTCAATCTCTAGAGCCAATTGGTTTAATAAGTCTGCATTATTGCCATTGATCACCAACGAAGCTCCTTGTTTCGCTAAGGTTAAAGCAATTGATTTTCCAATGCCTCTGGTTGCACCGGTTACAATTGCTACTTTCTTTTCCAAAAGCATTTTCTTATCTCCTTATGATTTCAGAATCATAAAACATCTATTCTTATTTTCACCACTACTTTTCGGACCTTACATGGTTTTTCCCCCACACTGCAATTCGGTCTATGAGCATCCCACGGAAAATACACTGCGAACATTCCTTGCGATAGAACTATTTCTGTCTCTGCTGCAATACCTTTGTAAAATATAACATCCCGTGCTTTAAGACAATCTTCATCGATTTCAGAAACTGCCGCTAATGGACCAGAGCCTATCATCTCTTGTCCTGAACAAATATATTGTATGTCTAAATATTTTTCATGAGCTTCAGGTCTACGTTGTTCTTTCGGCTGAGTCTCATATTCTGCAACCATGGCGTAAATTTTGTTATCTTGAACCTCATGCCGCCCCAATGCTAATAGTGAAAGATCTGTTTCTAATAGAAACTTTAATCCTTGTTGTAATGCTACTGGATACAAACTCATTTCATTTTTCATGTTTAATAAATGTCCAACAATCATTTTAATCAACCATCCTTTTAATAACATAATTGATCCTATATCGTTAGTTGTTCAGAAAATGCCTTTGCTGATAGCAAAGGCATTTTCTTTCAATTAATTGATAATGACAAATTCTTAACCCTTAACCCACTTTTCTGTAACTTGTACATATTTTATTGTCTGTCTGAAATACGTAAAAGTAATATGGATTTTTCCGTCAGAGGTTTGTTTAATTGAGGGATAAGAATATTCTCTGTTTAATTTTTCCTTAGAATTATTCGTCATGCAATAGCCATCGCCGACTTCAATATCTCTCCTATAAGGCCATGTTTTTCCGTTATTTTCTGAAATGGCAATGGTCATGGGAGCCCTCGGCGTTCCCCAAAATGCTGTCTTTTTATTCGGATCTATCTCTTCAACAACAGCTGTGTTTTCTTCCGTCGTTATTTCACTATCATCCTCGTCCTCAATTTCATCATACAGAGAAAGTCTACGTTCTTTGGAACTTGCAGCACTTATATTATTGAATACAATTGCCAAATGTCCGTTATTCAGTTTTGTAAACTGAATGGACGAATTATTGTTGGGAAGTTCTGTCGGAACCGGTTCTGTCCATGTCCTACCATTATCTAGCGAGCGACTCATGTAAATATTGTCTGCCCAGCGACTTCTGTACAGGGCCAACAGTGTTCCATCCTCAAGTTTTTCAATATTCATGTGGACACATCCAGTACTGTTGGGCACTTGATACTCTGTCCATGTCCTTCCACTATCAGCTGAAATTTTCACTGCACTAGTATCGTCATCACCAACCCACTTCTTACCTGGTGTAACACGACAATAGAAGATAGGAATAATCCATTCTCCGTTATCTAAAACGACAATTGGTTGACGAATGAAAGTACCAGGAGTATCAAATAAAGTTTGGATTTCTCCCCAAGTATAGCCATTATCTGCAGATATACGATATCTAACAATGGCTGTATCTTGATTTCCTGATTTTTGAGCCGTATATAATAACCATAGTTTCCCATCTGGGGCAGGAAATAGTATAGGGTTTTGTTCGGATCTTGTAGAATCATCAGAAATTTTTACTGGTTCTGTCCACTCAGATTCCCCTTTGTTTAGTCTAGATATATAAATGGAGATATCTGCAATTCCTTCTTGACTTCCTGCAAACCAAACACATAAAAAATCTCCATTTTCTAGTGGCATAATATTCGATGCGTGACTCTGCACGCAATGATTTGGCAATAATGCCTCAATTCTTTCAGAATCATTTGCTACTTGATATAGTTTACCTTGGGTGGTCACAAAACTTGTTTTTCCTATATTACTCAACATCATCGCCTCCGTTTTTTAATTTACATTAACTCTTCTTAGATAATCCTTACTAAACTATTTACGATCTGCTGTATGAACATTATTATTCCAATGGAACATTTTTTCAATAAACATGACGATTGCTGGAGAAATTAAAGCAATATAAATATTGTCTACGCCATATGGATCGCCCATTAGATACCAAGCACTAGTAGTTACGGCTGCACCTAACAGTCCTAGATTCGCACCGCGGGTACTATTAAAGAAAGGTAAATAAAAGGCAATCATTGCCACTACTGAAATTGATAAACGGATGGCACGAGTAAAGAAAGACAACTTCAAAATTTCCGGCACGAAGAAAACGAAGATTAAAGGTATAACCCCAATAATTACAGAGAAGATACGAGTCATTTGAAATTCTTTTTCTGGAGTCGGTTTATACAAAGGCACATAGAAATCTTTGACTGCTAATGAGGCAATAGCCAAAGCGACGGTACTTACGCTGACAAATACGGAAGCCACAAGAGAGGTCGCCACCATTCCAGCTAAATATGGATTCATACTTTGCATAAAGATTGGCAATGCGTAAAGGGCGTTCATCTCTGGATATAGATATTTAGCGGCTACACCGATAAGAGCCAACGCAAAACCCAAAGGCAAGCAGAACAGGGCTGCATACAGGGTTGATTTCTTTGCTTCTTCAGCACTTTTATTTGAAGAAATAGCTTGCACTACAAACTGGGTGGAGAAAATAGCACCTACTGTACCGATGACCCAAGCAAGAATGGTCGTTACACCAATTTTACCATCCCAAGTAAAGTAGAATGCTGGCATTTTTTCTACCATGGGACTAATTCCACCAGTCAAAGATAAGGCAGTTACTAACACAGCCGCTATTCCCACATACTTAAAGAAACTGTGTAAGACAGTCACATAGGCGACCCCCTTAAGACCACCATACACAAAATAAAAGGTACTGACTACTGCAATAATACACATGGAGATTGGTAAACTCATTTTTAGCACAGTCGACAAGGCTGCTGCACCACTAATGTAGTTACCAACATTTACGAGAAGTAAGGCATACATCATAACAATGGATACAGCATACTTAGTTGATTTACCATATTTTTGAGCGATAGCCCCAGAAATAGTAAACTCCCCTGATCCATATAATCGTTTAACCATGAAAAGGCTATACAACCAATAACCAATAGATGCTCCAAGAACAGACCACGCTGCCGCCATACCATATTTAAAAGCGGACTCGGCTGTTCCCACTGTTGACTTAGCACCAATAAATTCTGACATTAGCAGAACACCAACAACAAGGGCTGGCATAGCCCGAGATGCGACCATAAACTGCTCGGAATTCTTACTACGTAACTTCATGGTCAACCAAGAAGTACCAATAATATACAAAACCATCATGGCTACAATAATAAAGGTATCTGCTGAACTAAATTCTTTCATGATAACACTCCTCTTATTTAGATATAAAAACAAGATGATTCCAAATGATTACAACACTCTGACAATTTCACTTAGTCTCGATTGTTTCTAGAATCTTTATTCCAGAAACAATCGATAACTATTTTTCAAACTCTTATAATAGTTTCTTATATATCTCGCGAATATCATCTTTAGTCATTACTTTAGGATTATTATCTAAAAGTCTTGTTACTTTCGAAGCTGATTCCACCATCAAATCTAAGTCATCTTCCGTTATCCCTTTATCGCGCAAATTAGCGTGAATGTCTAGATCACTGATTAATGAGTATAGATTATCAATCATTTTTTCAGCAGCTTCTCTTGTTGAAATTCCAACAACATTGATACCCATGGCAATGGCAATATCTTTGAACTTTTCTTCGGTAGCATCCAGGTTAAATTTCATAACATGAGCTAATAAGATGGCATTTGATAATCCATGGGGAATTCTGTACTTTCCACCAAGAGGATAAGCCAGCGCATGTACGGCAGTCGTACTTGATGTTGCAATAGAAATACCACCAAACATTGCTCCTAAAAGCATATCTTCACGTGCCGCTAAATTCTGCCCCTCATTATATGCAATGCGAATACTACGAGAAATCAGGGTAATTGCTTTTAATGCAAACGTATCACTAAATGGATTTGCCTTTTTAGAAATGTAACATTCAATTGCATGACATAACGCATCCATACCCGTATTTGCCGTAATATGCTTTGGCAAATTAATTGTCATAGTTGGGTCTAAAATAACACAATCTGGTACCATTTTATCGCTGACAATGCCCACTTTTAATTCTTCTTCTGGCACTAAAACAATAGCATTTGGTGTTGCTTCGGCACCAGTACCTGCCGTAGTTGGAATCATAAGTGTTGGAACACCGCGGTGTATTATTTGCACTTTTCCTTTGACCAAGTCTCGTAAATTTACATGATTAGTAAGCAGCAAAGAAACAATTTTTGCTGTGTCGATTGAACTACCGCCACCGATGCCAATAATCATTTCACATGCAAACTCGTTTGCAGCTTGAAATATATCATTTACCTGGTCTACCGTTGGCTCAGGTGGTGTGTCATTGATTATATGGACATTAACACCTGCTCCTTCAAGCAATGTTTTTGGTTTTTCTACTAGCCCAGAATTCCAGACCCCCTGGTCAGTAATGATAACTACATTTTTAGCTTGATAATCAGCTACAATATCTTTTATCTGTTCAATGCAACCTGCTCCCGCTACAATTTTCCCAATATTTAATAATGAATATGCTTTACTCATAAAAATCTCCGATCTTGTTTATTTAAGTCACATGCTATAGCTAAAAATTCCACCATCCACCGTTTGTTATTTGTACAATTCAAAAACTTTGAGTAATGCTGCATCAATTTCAGGCTTATTGCAATTTGAAGGCTCACGACCGGGACCAACTGGGTGACCAAGTAAATTGACCGCACGTTTGACAACGGAATTTGGATTTCCCATTTGCATCACATTACGAAATGGTCTAATTTTCTTTTGTGCTTCATTCGCCGCTTCGATGTTACCTTGTGACCATAATTCATAGATACTTACCATTAATTCAGGAAATACATTGGAACAACCAGAAATTGCACCAGTACCGCCTGCCATTAATGTCCATAAGATCAATGAATCGCTGCCAGCTAATACACTTAAACGTGGATCAGTATTTTCGATATATTTTAATGTATTATCAAAATTACCACTGCTGTCTTTAATACCGATAATGTTTTGGTATTTTGCTAACTTTTTCACCGTGGTGTAGTCAATGTTATTGCCTGTTCTTGCTGGGATGTTATACAGTAAGATGGGTAAATCAACTGCTTCTGCTACACTGCTAAAATGACGATATAAATCATCTTGTGAAAGACCAGCAAAGTATGGCGATATAATAGATAATACATCTACACCTAAATCTTCAGCAATTTTTGATAACTCAATTGTTTCTTGAGTTGTTATACAACCAGTACCAGCATAAACAGGCACTCTTCCTTTTACTTCATCAACAGTAACCTTAATGATTTCAATCTTTTCTTCTTGAGAAAATGCGTAAAATTCACCATTTGTTCCTAAAGCAAAAATACCACTAACTCCTGCCTTAATTAAGCGATTAATTTGACTGCGCATTTCCTTTTCATTGAATTTTTCCTCTGCTGTCAATGGGGTAAGAATTGGAGCAATAATTCCTTGTGGTTTAAACATAATAATCATCCTTTCCGCTTGCCTATTTTCGAGATAATGTATTTTAGCGATCGGCAAATTTCACTTTTGCCATCTGCGCACCAAGTAATAATGATTCTGTCATACTTTTGCTGTCTGCAATCCCTTTTCCAGCAATATTAAATGCTGTACCATGATCAACAGATGTTCTAATGCAAGGCAAGCCAACTGTGACATTAACGCCTGTTTCAAATCCTAATACTTTGATTGGAATATGCCCTTGATCATGATACATAACCACTACAATATCAAACTCTTTTTTAATGGCCGCTTGATAAAATACGGTATCTGGCGGAACTGGTCCAGTTACGTTCATTCCCATTGCTTTTGCTTCATTAACCGCTGGTGTAATTTCTAATTCATCTTCGGTACCAAACAAGCCGTGTTCACCAGAATGTGGATTAAGTCCAGCTACTGCAATTCGTGGCTCTAGAATTCCCATCATTTTTAGCGTATCATCTGCTAAGCGAATTACGCGAAGTACCCGATCTTTTTTGACAAGATCGCAAGCTTGTCTCAGGGGTACATGAGTTGTTACATGTATGACTTTCAGGGCGCCACTAACTAGCATCATGGAATAATCTTTTTGTCCGGATAAAGCACCGAGTATCTCTGTATGTCCTGGATAATGATTACCCCCAAGATTTAATGCTTCTTTATTCAAAGGAGCAGTAACAATTGCGTGGATTTCGTTTTTTAACGCATAGTCAACCGCTTTTTCAATATACTCATACGCTGCTTTACCAGCTCTTCCATCTACTTGTGCAAAAGGCAAATCTAGAGGCAAATTATCCAAATCAATGATATCAATCGTTCCATGATTTTTACCTGCTTGACTCGGATCTTGGACAGCCTGGCATTTTAAATCAGTACCAATAATTTCGATTGCACGTTCCATTATTTTTTTATCGCCAAAAACTACAGGCCTTGCAATTTCATATATGTTTTTTTCTGCTAATGCTTTGACAATAATCTCTGGGCCAATTCCCGCTGCATCCCCCATTGTAATTCCTAATATCGGTTTCATTCGTGCTTCCTCCTTATCTTGTTTATTTAAGACACAACTCTCTTTGCATCATTTAAGTTTATTTCTTTATTGATTTGCCGCATTGCCTGTATCGATAGAACAAACGCATCATCTTGACCAAAAGCACCGGCTTTGGTTACCACTTGTAATCCGTTACAACGTCCGCCGACCAATCGTCCCAGGGGAATTCCAACTGCAACTTCTTCCAATACTTCAATGGCTTCCGCACCTAAAGATCGGCACACATGAATTGCTGTATCACCGCCAGTAAGCACCATACCAGCCAATTGAAAATCTGTTAACTGAGCGACAATATCACCTAAAGCAACTGCCGTTCCTTCGCTGACTTCCGTAATACTAAGCCCGCAATTTTCTCCCGCTGCCACCGCAGCTAAAACGTCACAATCATCGACTGCACTGGCAATTAATATATCTTTTCCCTGCTCCAATAAAATTTCCGCTTGCTTAGTACATCGTGTTATTTCTAGCTCTTTATCCTGGATGAGATTGGCTACATCCATTTTTACCAATTGAATATTCGGTAATTTTAACGCTGCACTGATCTGTGCTTGGGTGACCTTACTCACACTGCCGGCAACCACTAACACAGCTCCTTTTGCTGAGATTACGATGTTTTCTTGTTTGGCTGACCATTGATAAAGATCAGCTAACTGCTCTGCTAATCCCGCCGACCCTACCCACAAGACTTTCTGGTAGTCTTGGGTAGCCTTGACAATAAGCTCTAAATGCTCATCTAGTACCGCATCAAAGACAATCCATCTTTCACTACGCTCTATACAATGTTTGACTGCTTGCTTCACCGCTTCTAGCCCTGACATAATAACACTTAGTGAAATTAAACCAATTTTAACATCAGTTTGTTTATTTAATAATTCCACGATACGCGATTCATTCACCGGACTTTTTGGTGCACGAGCAATTTCCGTTAATTCGATTGGTATATGATTTAATAAATGATACCCTCCAACCGTAATACGATTATTACTAGGAAAAGCAGGTGCTATTACAACTATCTCTGGTTTGAAGACCACTGCCGTCGCTTCAATTTCAGCACCAAGATTTCCTCTAAGGGTTGAATCAACTTTTTTGTAGATATTTTTCACACCACTATTTTGTAACGTTTCGCAAACTTCATTGACCCTAGCATAAGCTGCCGCTGGTGCAATATCCCTGCTATCCGTATCTATAACCACAACATCAGCTGTTTCCTTCAATAATTTTTTTTGATCAAAATCAATTCTGACACAGCTACTTATATTATGTTTAGAAAATTGTACCGCTGTATCATTTGCACCTGTTATGTCATCTGCAATAACTGCTAATTTTATCATCTGTATCACCTTCTCTCTATTGCACCTCGCTAATATATATTGCAAATTCCATGCCAACCTCTTTTTTCTTGTTAATACTGCATTCTTATGTTACTAAAAAAAGAATACGTTGCATAATGCAACGTATTCGGTGCGTAATGCAGCGTATTATTTCTTAGCTACCTTGCTATTTAATTTTCGCCATAGGGTAGTTCGATGAATACCAAGCCTTGCTGCTGCGCGACTATAATTAAATTCTTCTTCGCCCAACACACGTAATAATGTATCATATTCCACCATAGCCAAGCTATCTTTCGTCTTTCCTTTTACTTTGCTACTTTCTCCTATTGATTCACCTTCTTCATCATAGGCCTCGATAATATCTTGTTTAGTAATGGTTGGTCCGTTAGCTAAAAGCATAGCTCGTTCCATCGTATTTGCCAATTGTCTAATATTTCCCGGCCAGTCGCGCTGTTTTAAATATTCCCTGGCATCTATATGAATCCCCGCAATTTTCCCATTGATATGATTCATTTTCTTGATCATTTCTTTTGCTAACAGCGGGATATCTTCGATCCTTTCACGTAATGTCGGCATATGGATACGCAATATATTAAGTCGATAATAAAGATCTTGGCGAAAATTCTTTTCTTCTATTAATTGTGCTAAATTTTGATTCGTTGCAGCAACAATGCGCACATCTACTGGAATAACACTCTCACCACCCAAATGCATTATGGCTTTCTCCTGTAAGACACGTAGTAATCTTGATTGCAAGGATAAAGGCATTTCACCAATTTCATCTAAAAAAAGCGTTCCACCATGGGCCAATTCAAATAAGCCTTGTCGTCCACCTTTTTTTGCTCCAGTAAATGCACCTTCTGCGTAACCAAACAATTCGCTTTCCAGTAAACTTTCTGGGAATGCCGCACAATTTACGGCAACAAAGGGACCATTAGCACGTATACTCACATTATGAATACTTTGCACCAGCATTTCCTTGCCTGTACCAGATTCGCCTGTAATCAAAATAGTTGATTGAGTTAATGCATATTTAGTGGCCTTGCGCTTTAATGCATTACAAGCTGGCGATGAGCCCACGATATCAGTCATTTTTATTTTCGCTACCAAACCTTTAGCATGCAATTTTTTACGAACATTTTGTTCTAATTCTTGCAATTGTGACACATGTTGCAAATTATAAATACTGCCAATAACTTCATCTTTCACTTTGATTTCACTATGTTTAATCGTGAGTGTCTTATCACCAATGCGTTGTACATCTGCAACCTTTTCACTGGAATCATCATTTCCGGGCAGCGAGAATTGCGGAATAACGGTTTGCAAATGATTGCCGATAGCTTCTAAGTGCGATACTTGAAAAATCTTTTCTGCCATGGGATTAAAAATAGTAATTCTATCATTAATATCCGTTGCGATAATGCCTTCCACCGATGTGTCAATCACAGTACATAACAACTCAGATTTTTCCTGTTCTTCACGCCTTATACGCGCAATTAATTCCGCCTCATTGATTGCTTTATAAATCGCTTCTTTACCAGATTGAATCAAAGCTCCCTGCACACCAACACGTGCCGCTAATTTTGTCGAGATTGCATCACCAATGATGAGTTCTACACCATCTTGGACTGCAGCAGTAATTTTTTCTAGGGCCTCACCTTCATTTTTTAAAGTAATTTCTACAAAAGTTATACCTAGCAGTGTTGCTAAGTCCTCACAACCATAAATCACATTTTCAAATCCTGCTATACCAATTTTCTCAGGATATTCACCACAATTTCGTAATGCACGTAAAACATCCATTACAGTAACTTGAATATGCACAGTGGGTATATTTACACTATTTTTAATCAACGTTGCCGTACCACCGCGGCTGATGATAACTTCAACACCGTCCTCAACAGCTTGCTTAACAATAGCAATGCATTCTTGTAAATCTCCTTTTACCACCTTAATGAGATGTGCAGAATCAGCAAATCTTTCAACTACCACTTCCTCTGCTAATCTTGCTAAACTTGCAAATGGTGCTACAAATAAGATTCTTGCTTCCACGATTGGTCACCTCGCCCTTAAATCCAGTAGATTAAATATGAATTAATTATGTAAAATGAACTAATAATCATAGCGATACTTATAAATACTTTATTTAGCCTGTATCACTTTTAGAAATATCATCTAATTTTTATAAAAGCATTATACCATTATGAAACTATAAATACGTTTTTTTCTACAAAATCATATAATTTTTATTCACTGTATCTGCTAATACTAGAAAATGAGCCCTTGCGAAAAGCAAGGGCTCATTTTCTAGTATTAATCTATTTCCAACTAAACCTCAGAAATAACGAACAATTTATTTTTCTCTGAGCGTCTTTAGTCTTGGTCCCATCAACCGTTTATAAGCTTCCACACCAGGCTGATCAAAGGCATCTACATTGGCTAATTCCCCTTCGTAGGCTATAGACAATGCTAACAGATACAGCAGCTCACCCAAATGATAGGCATTAAGCTTTGGCAAGACAAAGTTTGCATTAAAACGATCATCACTCAAAAGAGCGTCAGCATTCGCAGCCCGGGCCACCTCTAATGCCTGACTCAAATGCAAGGTGGATATTTCCGAAAGTTTAGGAGCACTAGGAAATACATCAGGAATAACAGCATCCTTATCCCACTCGGCAACCTGTAAAAACTGTACTACCTTATTTCTTTTACCATCTTGATGCTGCTGGGTCTGGGCATGCATATCAGTTGTCCCTACTGCCACAATAGGTGTCCTACCATAAAACACTTCTTTGCCTTCCCTGTCTGTCCGTTTACCAAGAGATTCTGCTAATAATTGCACATACCACTCCGCCACCGATTTCAGATAATCAGCATAGGGCATAAACACTTCAATATCACGACCATATTTTTCTGCCGCAATAAACTTTAGCACTGCATTTAGCATCGCTGGATTTTCATATATATCTGGATTTTGGCAAACTACATCCATGTCTCGTGCGCCTGATAAGAATTCATCAATATCTAACCCTACACAAGCAGCCGTTACTAGACCCACCTCGGAAAAAATACTGAATCGCCCGCCCACACCATCCGGTACACTAAAGGTAGGCCAGCCCTTTTCATCAGCCAGTTTTTTTAGCAATGTACTTTTTTCGCCCTCTGCTGGGTCAGTGACAGCCACTACTTCCACTTCAAGTTTAGGTGCATGTTGGCACAATGCCTCATAAATTACCATAAACGTAGACATGGTATCCAGAGTTCCACCTGATTTTGAAATAACCACTAATGCCACTTTATATGGATCATTTTGTCCATCAATCGCTTTCAACTGAACTTCTGCTAACAAATGTTCAATTAGTTCAGCAGTGCGACGGGGATCAATATTATTACCACTAAAATATAATTTAGGATAACCTTCCCTCTCAATTTTCGTCTTCGAATTCCAAAACTCGCCGCAGTGGACATCAAATAATACCTTGTTACCAAGATAAGAGCCACCGATTCCAAAGGATATCACGGTATCTACTCGATTTTGCAAAGACTTGCCAAAATCCTTAAGTTTAGCAATAGAATTGGGAGAATTCAGATTTCCTTCCTCCACATAAGGCAGTTGAGTAAACAATACCCTCTCTGGCGTCGCGTCTTTCGATAAATGACCACGTACCTCGCCAGTGGTACGCATATGTTCTACCGCCTGATGAGCAAGTGCGACCTGCTCAGCCAAATCACTAACGTCTCTCTCAGTCACTCGGCTCTCTCCATACAGATTGCCATACTCAAAACAAAATCCAGATTTAAGAGTAATGGACGATTGTTTCTTCTTAATATTACTCATCCCTTTCTTCTCCAATGCAATTTAACATCTAAACTACATAAAGAGTCCAAGTTATTATAAATGGGTTATCACCGCCGCGACTCTTACCCAATTACGATTTCTGCTTTTTATAAACGGTTGCTACAATTTAGCACATTTTTCATTTTATGCTGCACCATATTTTTAATGGCATCACGGGCTGGTGCTAAATATTGACGCGGGTCAAAATCCCCAGGATTTTTTGTAAAATGTTCACGGATTGAAGCCGTCATCGCCAATCGTAAGTCAGTATCAATGTTAATTTTACATACCCCGAATTTACTAGCTTTAAGCAACATGTCTTCAGGTACACCTTGGGCTCCTGGAATGTGTCCACCATATTCATTGCATTTTGCCACAAATTCAGGTAATACAGTCGAGGCGCCGTGCAGTACTAGCGGGAAACCAGGTAATAGATTAGAAATCTTTTCTAATCTTTCATAATCAAGGCTAGGATCACCTTTGAACTTGTAAGCACCGTGGCTAGTTCCAATCGCAATAGCCAAGGAGTCACATCCTGTGCGCTCCACAAATTCTACTGCTTCATCAGGATCCGTATATGTAGCATCTTTAGCACTTACTTTTACAGCATCTTCAACACCAGCTAATTTGCCTAACTCAGCTTCGACAACTACACCATGAGCGTGGGCATATTCTACAACTTTTTTAGTCAAAGCAATGTTTTCTTCAAAAGAATACTTTGATCCATCAATCATGACAGAGCTAAAACCACCATCAATACAAGACTTACAAATTTCAAAATCATCACCATGATCAAGGTGTAGGACAATAGGCAGACCAGAGTCTTCGATTGCCGCCTCTACTAATTTAGTAAGATAAATATGTTTTGCATATTTACGAGCACCCGCAGATACCTGCAGAATAAGTGGAGCTTGTTCTAATTTGGCAGCATCAACAATCCCTTGAATAATTTCCATGTTGTTAACATTAAAAGCACCAACTGCATATTGTCCTTCATAGGCTTTTTTAAACATTTCTTTCGAACTGACTAGTGACATGATAATTCCTCCTCAATAATTTTAATAATATGTAAGTTTTACGTTTGGATCAATTGAAATAACATTTTTTTACCTAGTGAATTTATAATGCAAATTTCATGCCAATACACATCGAAAACAGGTTCTTCATTTTGTAGTGAGTAGATACTAGGATACATAGGACACGCAAGGAGTATATTTCAGTATTATTCCACTTGTTTAAAACTAAAATAAAACAACTCATCGGTCAATCCGATGAGTTGTTTTATTTTTCTCTTAAACCACTGCTGTCTTGTATCGATCTCCATAACCTATCGGTAAAATCATATTAATGAGTATTTATTTATTCTTCAATTAATACTCATTGCTTTCCCTCTATTCTAGTGGAGCTGGAATGAACAGCTAAGACCCATGTGCTTTCAAGAAAAGTCCAATTGCCAATCCAAAACCAAGGATAATAATACAAATACGCAATCGCTTTTCATTCACCCGTTTTAGCGCATAAGCTCCTACTTGCCCACCTGCAATAGAAGCAATGGAAGCCACCATAACTTGCGTCCAGGCAACATCACTCGAAAAAAGAAAAATCAGAACAGCAGAAGCATTCATCACTCCACCCAATACATTTTTGGTCGCTCCTGCCGTGCGTACATCTAACCCCGCAATGGTCAAGGCCGCTAACATTAAGATGCCAATGCCACCACCAAAATAACCTCCATAGATAGAGATAGCAAACTGTGCCATTATAGCCTTTAAAGGCCCTAATGGCTTAGGGTTTTCATGGATTTTACGAAAAAAACTCCCCCACAAGAATACAAGTGTGGCAAATAAAACTAACCAGGGTACTAGGAATTCAAAGACGGAAACAGGCGTTATTAATAGAAGAATAGCCCCCAAAACTCCACCAATCAGGCTAATAATAAACAAAGCCTTAAAGGATAATTGGGGTAAATCTGAAATATTTTTTCGTCCGGCAAAACCTGTTGTAATCTGCCCGGGGAAAAGTGCGACAGTAGAAGTAATATTTGCGGCCCGTGCATCCAATCCTGTAAGCATCAATGCAGGAAAAGTAAGAAACGATCCTCCACCTGCTAAGGCATTTTGTACACCAGCACAAAATGCTGCAATAAAAAGAACAGCGAATGTTATCATATTTTAAAGTACCACCTTACCTATTTGTTTTAACAAGTCCACACTTTATAACGTTCATAAGACTAGTATTGGTTTGAACTAGTCAACTTTTTTTACTTTCATTAGACCATTATACATAACTCTTAATGGAATTACATTATTACTATAATTTACCTCCTTAAATTTGTCAAAATAGGATATTAGTACTATTAGTTCTTATGTTAATTAGCACGATAAGATTATGGTAGAACTTAGTCTTCTCAATTTTCTATTTTTTCTAGAAAGGAGCTATGTGTAACTTATTAAAACAGCTAGTTCATTGTTTCTAAATACGCACTAATTTCTTTAGCAAAGGAAGTATCATTCATGCAAAATAAAATTCTGATTACAGTCCTTCTACTATTCACTATTACTGTGTTTCAACCCATTTCCGCTCATGCAAGTTTCTTTTTATTCAACATTGTTCGTGATATCTTCGGCGGTGGTAAGCACCATGATTCACCTACCTCTAAACCCAATTCTTCAAATAACAGCAACAGTTCTCTTATTAAGTTCGGCATGCAAAATAGCCAAGTCGCGGAAATACAGCAATATCTAATCAAAGGTAAATATCTCAGCGGTAAATCAGATGGAATATTTGGCTATCAAACACTGCAAGCAGTTAAAATGTTTCAAAGAGATTCTGGGCTATCTGATGATGGTGTCGTCGGATCCAGAACAATGAATGCGTTAAAAAACTTTAAAAGTACTAAACCTAAGCGTACCTCACCACCGTCTCAGAAACCATCCTATCATCCTCCACATGACAATGGCGTCCCCCACTACTTGTATGCCACCCCCATGCTCGCAACTGCTTATACCCGTTACGACGAAGGTTGCACTGATTATACATACCGGGGCACATACCTTCGCAGAGGATTAGCTGCCGTTGATCCAGACGTAATCCCCCTTGGCACAAAACTTTACATACCTGGATATGGAGAAGCAATTGCAGACGATATCGGAGGAGCAATTATCGGAAATCATGTTGATTTAGCAATGGACACATTAGATGAAGCGTTTTCTTGGGGGAAACGTGATGTTACCGTGTACGTTTTACCTAAAGGCTAGTACTCCTTTTTATCATCTACAAGTTTAACAATAAACGAATAATCTGGAATTGGATGAGGTGAATAAAAACAGCTTTGATCTTACGAGCAAAGCTGTTTTTTATAAATATCTATTACGCTCAATAGGCCTTAGCCTTATTGACCTAGTATTTTGCGAAGTTTTGGCCCTAGGATCAAGGCAACGATAAGACCGGCGCTTGACGTCATCAAGGAGCTAGGTATATTAGCAATCGCAGTAGTCAAGCTGCCAGTCACATACCACCACGCTAAAATATAACCTGCTAATGTCCATAATGCGGCTAAAACACAAGCAAAAAAAGCACGGATCATTAATTGAGTACCTGTCATTTTACTATTTCTACTTGCTTCAGGCCAAAGTCCTTTAGCAACAAGGCCAACAATCAATCCAGCAATTCCCTTAATAGCAAAGGACCATAACGTGTAAGGAGAAAAACCCATGACTATGTCATAAAAGGCCGAACCAATGGCTCCCGCCAGTCCTGCATATACCCCGCCAAAAATGATTCCTGTTGTATATAAAAACGCAGAACCGAGATGCACCATAGCGCCCACACCAAAGGGAACTTTAATGGTTGTGGCAATAGTACACATGGCAGCCAACATACCGACAAATACAATGTCTCTCACATTTAGTTTCCGTACTACATTCATTCTAAAACCTCCATATTTTATAATAGCTATCTTATTTTTCCCAAACCTCTCGGCAAAGCCAGGGCAATACTCTTTCCACTACTACTCCTTCACGAGTAGGAGTATCGGCTTGAAAGGTAGTTTTAATTGCAAGCCCAACAAAATTCACAGCTCGCTCCATAGCTACTGGCAAAGAATCTTTATGTAATAATGAACCAATCAGGACGCTAGAAAAAATATCTCCCGTTCCTGGATATTTCGCGGGTATGTGATCAGTTACAATATCAAAAAATATATCCTCTTTCTGATCATATCCGAAGGTAAGAATCTTCCCATGTTCAAAGGGAATTCCAGTCATAACTACAGTGGTAGGGCCAAACTCAGCTAATCGCAGCAGCCATTTTTTCATTTGTGCTACATCACAAACTTGCCCTTGATAGGTTTCTCCTAATAAAAAACAGGCTTCTGTGTAATTAGGTGTCAGAATATCTGCCCTTTTTACTAATTTTTTCATTTGTTCCTGCATTTGTGGTGTATAAATAGAATATAACTTCCCATCATCACCCATTACTGGGTCTACCACTACAAGTGGATGATTTGAAGAAAACTCATCAATAAATTGCTGTACCACATCGATTTGTTCCTCGGAAGCAAGAAAGCCACTATAAATACAATCAAAAGCTATGCCTTCTCTCTTCCAGTGATGAAAGAAATCAGGCATATGACTCGTAAAGTCATGGAATGCTAAGTCTGTAAAACCACCTAAATGAGTACTTAATACAGCAGTTGGCAGAGGGCATACTTGAACCCCCATAGCAGATAATATAGGCATAATCACCGTTAAGGAGCAACGTCCAAAACAGGAAATATCATGAATAGCCGCTACCCTCGGCACAAAATTTTTCATATTGCTACTCCTCTCAAAAGCTACTATGCTTTATTACTTATTAACTTTATAGAACTATATCCTTATATTACTAAACTTTACACTAAAAAACAGTATATCTTATTGAAAAGGGCTAGTCAACGAATGCTGCTTTATTGAGACGTACGAATATAACGTATATTGACCATCCTATTCTAGACGTTATACTAACGACAAATGCCGAAAGTTAATAAAATACAACCACTTTATTACAATAGAATACGCAGAAGTGTATCTTTTGGTCACGTGAATATTACGTTTATCAAGAAACACCCTTAATCTAAAAAAACTTTTCTTATCTAAGCAGATAAGAAAAGACTTGGTTGCAGTATTGCAGCCAAGTCTTTTGGTGTAATAATTACCTTACCTATACATTTTTATGGTGACGCACTGTTATCGCTGAAACTGGATACAATACCCTAACTTCTCCATAATTAGATAAGCATCAAGCATAGTTACTTCCATCATAGATAATCCCGTTGCGGCTATGATTGGCTGCTTTAGAGGAAAAAACTTTCCATTAATTTTGACCATATACATATTTCTAGGTCGTTTTTGCGGTTCAATATTCCTCATGTTTTCTTCAATATCATTCATCGTAATATCAAACTCTTGGCTTTTTATTATAAATTTTGGCATAATCTACCTCATTACTTTACTAACGTTTGTTGCAATTTTTCATCTTGTAAAATAGAATTGGGTTCTACCTTATACCAAGCTGCATACATAGTTGGTAAAACTAATAATGTCAAAATTGTAGCACCAAATAAACCAGCAGCAATAGCTACTGCCATAGGTCCCCAAAACACGCTTGATACCAAAGGAATCATCGCCAAGATTGCAGCTGCTGCCGTTAATAAAATTGGCCGAAAGCGAATAATAGTTGCATTAATAATGGCATTCCACATAGATTCTCCGCTCAAAAGCAGTTGTTCAATTTGGTCTATCAAGATAACAGAATTACGCATAATAATCCCTGATAAAGCTAAGATACCCATCTGTACGACAAAACCCATAGGACTTCCCGTAAGTAATAAACCAACTACTACCCCAATGATACCAAGAGGTGCTGTTAATAAGGTTAATACCATCTTGGGCACATTTTGTAGTTGAATCATCAAGAGAATCATAATAGCCCCTATCATCATGGGTACAGGCTCCGTCATGAATTTAGCAGCTTTTATACTATCTTCTAGTGATCCATCTAATTCAATGGTATAACCAAAAGGCAAATCACCACGTAACTCTTTCAGATTCTCATAAACCTCTTGCGCAACATTGTTACCCATATAGCCTGGATTTACTTCACCTTGCACAATAACCATGGACTTTAGACCTCGTCTCCAGAGAAGTCCATCTTCCGCATCATAACTTATCTTTGCAATCTGATCTACAGGAAGGTATTTTCCATTGCCAATGTGTACATTTAAATCTTTAATGTGGGTTATGTCATTTCTATCTTGTGGCGCAACCCGAAATAACATACTGATGGTTCTATCTTGCACACGAAAATCTGCAATGGTCGCACCCGATAATTGAGTTTGTAGGGACGTTGCTAATGAGTTGGTATCTATCCCCAACGTTCTTGCCTTGTCTTGATCAATCTCAAAATGCATGACTTTACTCTTCTCATCCCAATTAAGGTTTACATTCTTTGCCCCTGGATGGGCAGCCATGGTGTCTCGCATCTTTTGCGCAATTTCTCTTACTTTTTCAGGATCATAACCTCGAACTCTTAGCATAATAGGATAATCCGCAGAAGGACCATTGGCAATGACCTTGGTATGACCCCTTACGCTGCTAAATTCTTCATTTATTATCTTATTAACTTTTTGCGCTAAAGCCTCGCGAGCCTTTGCATCTTTCGCAACTATAATAAACTCTGTAAAGTTTGATTTATTAAAAGTTGGTTCAAAACTTAAAACAAAGCGAGGGGCCCCTTCCCCTACATGATAAGTGTAATACTCAATATCAGAATCACCTTCGATGCTTTTGGCAAATTGGTCTGCAATGTCTTGTGTGGCTTGTAATGAAGCCCCCTCAGGCAACTTCATTTGCACAATTAATTCTGGCCGTGTTGAAGAGGGAAAGAATTCCTGCTTTACTAGGCCCATTAATAATACAGCACCAACAAAGCATGCTACCGTCCCAGATAACACCTGCTTCTTATGACTTAAGCACCAAATTAAAACGTTCTTAAATAATCGATAAAATTTAGTGTCATGTACATTATGCTCTTGTCCTTCAACGCCTTTCGATTCCACTTTAATGAATATAAACCCTAATAAAGGGGTAACCGTACCGGCAGCGATCCAAGATAATAATAAAGACATAGCCACTACTGTGAAAATACTGCCGCAAAACTCAGCGGCACTTCCTTTTGCAAAACCAACAGGAATAAACCCAGCGCAAGTTACTAAGGCACCAGTCAAACGAGGATAAGCCGTTGCCGTATAGGCATAACAGGCAGCATTAAAACGGGTCCAGCCTTGTTCCATTTTGACGACCATCATTTCAATCGTGATAATGGCATCATCTACCAAGAGACCTAAAGCAATAATAAGTGCACCTAAAGAGATTTTATGTAAATCAATCCCCATAAAATTCATAAAAGTAAAAACAGCAGCAATGACTAACGGAATACATAGAGCCACAATGATCCCTGAACGCATTCCTAAGCTAAGGAAGCTTACCAATAATACAATGACAACTGCTTCTCCTAAAGATTCTACAAATTCGTCGATGGATGTTTCTACTACTTTGGGCTGGTTAACAGTCTGATTCAGTTCTAGACCTAGAGGCAATTCTTTTTTAACTTGTTCTATCGTACTCTTTAGATTTTCACCGAGAGTCAGTATATTGCCGCCAGGTTCCATCGCTAAGGCAATACCTATAGCTGGCTTACCATTAAAAAACATTTTCGGATCAGCAGGTTCAGCATACCCTCTGCTTACTTTAGCAATGTCCCCTAACCGAAAGGTACGTCCATTCGCCTGAATCGGTACATTACGAACTGCCTCTATATCTTCAAACATCCCTGTAACCCTTACATAAACATTATCAGAAGTTGTTTCAAGCATCCCTCCAGAGGCCATAGCATTTTGCCCTTGTAACGTAGTGGCGATGATACTAGGATCAATTCCGAGTTGAGATAGTTTGCTATTTTCCACTTCAATATAAATTTTCTCTGTTTGCACCCCAAGGAGGGTAACCTTTTTAACACTAGGAATATCCAAGAGCAGACGGCGAATTTTTTCCGCTTTTTCCCGCATTTCCTCATAAGAAAATCCATCACCAGTAAGGGTATACACAACACCATATACCTCATCAAATCGATCATTAAAATTGGGATCTAAGGCACCTTGCGGAAGAGTGCCTTTCATATCATTAATCATATTGCGAGCTTCTAACCAGGTGGACCTAACATCCTTTTTGAGAACTGTGTCTTTTAAAATTACGTAGGTAATGGTTTGCCCTGGAGTTGAATAACTTTTTACATAATCAAGCCCAGGCAAATCCTGAAGCTTTTTTTCAATCTTATCTGTGACCTGTTCTTCCATTTGACGGGCTGTAGCTCCTGGCCAGGAAACTTGAACAATCATTTGCTTTATTGTAAAATCGGGATCCTCCATACGACCCAGCTTATGGTATGATACAATCCCCATAATAAAAAACAATACGATAAAGAAATAAATAAATTGCTTATGGTTTAAAGACCATTCGGTAAGATTAAACTGTTTCATAAGGCACCACTAGCAATTCGAACTTTTTGTCCTTCTTTTAGCTTGTGCACTCCTGCTGTGACAATCTGATCCCCATTTTGAAGACCTTCAAGGACTTGTATTTTCCCATCACCAAACGCTCCTACTTTAACAGCACGTAGCGTTACAGTATCATTATCAATCACCCACACTCCTGGAGTATTACCATTTTGATAAATCGCCGCTAACGGAATGTAAGTAGCCATTTGTTGATTGCTGCCTTTATTGATTACCGTTACCGTAGAAGTCATCCCAAGCTTTACTTCTTGAGGAGGATTCATCAAACTTACTCGTACTTTGTAAGTGCGAGAGACTTTATCGGCCATAGGAGCTATTTCTCGAATCATAGCATCCAAAGAAATCGTGGGCAATGCCCAGAAAGTAACCTTAAGCTGCTGGGCGTTGCGCAGTTCATCAATACGATTTTCTGGAACATTGATTTCAACTTCTCGTTCCCCATCTTGTACGACCGTAATAACTGTTATTCCAGAACTAATCACTTGCCCTACTTCCGCTGTAATACTAGAGACAACACCTGGTTTATCTGCATATAACATACTATAATCCAGTTGATTCGAACCTTGGGAATATTGGGCTGAAGCCTGATGAGTAGCAGCTACTGCCACATCATAAGCATTTTCGTATTGATCTAACGTAGCACGGCTAACCGCATTTTGTTCATATAACTGACGATAGCGATTCAGGTTACTTTCTGCTAGGCGTAATTGAGACCCGGCAGAGTAAACTTGGGCTGAATTGCTGTAAACCGTTTGTTGAATATCCTTTGCATCAATTTGCATCAATACATCACCTGGTTTGACAGTGCTTCCTAACTCAACGTTCCTTTTAACAATTTTCCCATTGACTTGAAAAGCTAATTGACTTTCATATCTTCCACGGACTTCTCCAGAATATAGAAATGTTTGTTGTGCTCCAGTGGTTCCTACAACCGCTGTTTTAACGAAAGGAATCTCTTCTGCAACAAATTTCGTCTGAGCATGGCTTTTCCAGATGAATCCTACCATAACACTTACTAATACGGCGCCTGCAGCTATACTCAAATATAACTTTCTCTTACCAGACTGCTTCATTCTCTCACTCCTAAAAATTTAATACTGCTTTTAATAGGCAATAATTAATTAAATGTTTATTTAAAATAAATATTTAATTATAGTATATTGGTAATAACCAATTTTGTCCATAGGTGTTTTTTAAATTTTTCGAGATTTTTTATCCGATGACTAAACCGCTCTAAGACCCCCATCTTCATCTGTTTGACAGTCTGTAATTCCCTGTCCTTGACGGTCAGGGAAACAGGCTGTAAACTCGAAATAAGTTCGCCTTAAGGGTCTCCGGACCCAAGGCTCACTTATATAAGTGGGAGTTAAGAGGGGCTAAGTCCCTGGATAAGAAGGGCTAAGATTCAGATGGAGTTAAACTCCATCTGAATCAAGTCTTCTTTATATGGCCTCTGCTAATAACAAATAACCCCTGTACGATAAAGTACAGGGGTTATTTGTTGCCTTATTTTCTAGATTCCTTTTGCTAAATGGTAATAAAGGTCATTCCATTTTAGTTCCTTTTTGAATTCTGATATTTTCATTTCATTGTCAATTACTAAATACTCAATTCCTGCTATTTCAGCGAAGTCTTCCAAATGCTCTTTTGTAACAGCCTGACTAAAACCAGTATGATGACCACCACCAGCTAATATCCAGGCTTCTGCTCCTACTTTGAGATTGGGTTGTGGTGCCCAAAGAACTCTAGCTACAGGTAGTTTGGGCAAATCAAATTCAGGCGTTACCACGTCCACTTCATTAACTAACATGCGGAACCGGTTTCCCATATCTAAGATAGTGGCATTTAAGCCTCTGCCCGCTGGTACATTAAAGACTAAACGAACAGGGTCTTCTTTACCGCCAATGGACAATGGATGAATTTCCAGGGACGGCTTCTGAGCCGCGAGGGATTCACAAACCTCTAACATATGAGCTCCTAAAACCCTCATTTTACCTTCTTCTAAATGATAAGTATAGTCCTCCATGAAAGCTGTACCGCCTTCTAGACCATAAGCCATAACTTTCATAGCCCTGAGTAGAGCAGCTGTCTTCCAGTCCCCTTCAGCACCAAATCCATATCCATCTGCCATGAGACGTTGCACCGCCAGGCCTGGTAACTGATTGATACCATCAAGATTTTCAAAATTGGTAGTAAATCCTTTAAAGCCACCTTCTATAAGGAATTTTCTAATACCCAATTCAATCTTGGCAGCTTCTTCTAAAGAAGCCCGTTTCGCCCCACCTGCAAGAAGTTCTTGTTGTACTGCATAACTGTTTTCATATTCAGCAACCAGTTTCTGAATTTCAGCAGGACTTACTTTATTAATATAGGACACTAGATCACCAAGGGCATAACCATTGACAGAATACCCTAACTGGATCTGGGCTTCCACTTTATCCCCATCCGTTACTGCTACTTCCCTCATATTATCGCCAAAACGAGCAAATTTAGCACCCTGTAAATCATTCCAAGCTAAAGCTGCTCTAACCCAAACGGCTAAGCGTTCAATTACCTCTTGGTCTTGCCAAAAACCTACAATCACTTTGCGAGCTTTTTTCATTCTAGCTACAATCGAACCGAATTCCCGGTCTCCATGGGCTGACTGATTCAAATTCATAAAATCCATATCAATTTCTGACCAAGGAATGTCTCGATTATATTGGGTGTGTAAGTGGACAAAAGGTTTATTTAAGATATTAAGTCCTGCAATCCACATTTTTGCTGGGGAAAAGGTGTGCATCCAGGCAACAAGCCCAATACAATTTTGGGCACTATTAGCCTCTACGCAAAAATTATGAATGGCATTTGGTGTGGTTAATACAGATTTAAAAACAACCTTAACAGGTATTTTGCTTTGTTCTCCGAGGAAGTTGGCAATAATTTGCGAATGCTCTCCGACGATCTTTAATGTCTCTTCTCCATACAAATGTTGACTGCCAGTAATAAACCATACTTCTTTTTCTTTTAAATCAATCATTATTTACTCTCCTTTTATAACTGATCTCAACTTATACTGATTTTTGAAACATGGTTTTTAACAGGTTTTCGCTTTTCTTTTTATTTCTTTGAGTCGCTTCATAACATCGTTTGCCCCACGTCCGAAATAATCGTGGATAATTTTATACTCAGCATATAATTTTTTATATTGTGCCACATTTTTCTCAATTGGTTTATACACCTTTTTGACGAAAGTCATATGAGCTGCCGCATCCAAAATAGTATCATAACCACCACTTCCCTTACCTGCAGCCACCGCACCAAACATAGCAGCGCCTAAAGCAGGTGTTTGTAGAGAGGCTGCAATATGAATTTCTCGCCCTGTTACATCGGAGTAAATTTGCATGAGAAGATTATTTTTCTGAGATAAACCACCACAAGCATATAATTCATCAATCTTTACTCCCGCTTCCGTAAAAGTTTCCACAATCATATTCGTTCCATAGGCAGTGGCCTCAATTAATGCACGATAAATCTCCTCTGGTTTGGTAAGAAGGGTCGCTCCTAGCAGCACTCCTGTCAAATGAGTATCAACCAATACAGAACGGTTTCCATTCCACCAATCAAGAGCGATTAAGCCACTTTCTCCAGGAAATAATGCCCCGGCCTTTTCTTCTAATAATTGATGAATACTGATATTACGTGAAGCTGCTTCTTCTGTATAAGTGCCTGGAACGCAGTTTTCAACAAACCATTCAAAAATATCACCGACAGCAGATTGTCCGGCCTCGAAGCCAAAATAGCCTCCAATAACACCATCCTCTACCACACCGCACATACCATCTACTGTTTTCTCTTCCTCTCCTAAGACAATATGACAGATGGAAGTTCCCATACTCATAACCAGTTTCCCTGGTGTAACCACTCCGGCAGCAGGGACTGCCGCATGGGCATCTACATTACCTACAGCGATAGCCGTTCCTGGTTTTAAGCCCATCTTCTTTGCCATTTCCGTGGTTAATTCGCCAGCTTTGCTCCCGATAGCAACGATAGGACTATTTAACTTTTCTTCAACTAGATTTTCTAATCTAGGATCCAATGCTTTAAAAAATTCTTTGCTAGGATATCCCTCTTGTTTATGCCATATCGCCTTATAACCTGCAGTACAACTATTACGAATATCTACACCCGTCATTTGCATGATAACCCAATCTGTAGCCTCCATAAACCGATCAGCTACTTGATATATTTCGGGAGCCTCATTGGCTATTTGCCATATTTTAGGGATTAGCCATTCTGAAGATATTTTTCCACCATAACGGGCAAGAAAGTTTTCTCCCCTCGCAGCTGCTATTTCATTTAAGCGATTAGCCTCATCTTGGGCTGCATGATGCTTCCAAAGCTTTACCCATGCGTGAGGCTGATCCCGATATTCGGGAAGCTGACACAAAGCTCTTCCGTCTTTCGTCACAGGCAGCATGGTGCAAGCAGTGAAGTCAATCCCTAATCCTACTACATCTTCAGGATCTACCTGGGAGTCTTTTAACACTTTAGGAATTGCCTCATACAGCACCGTTAAATAATCCTCTGGATTTTGTAGTGCCCAATCATATTCTAACTTGATATTTGTACCTGGCAACTTCTCATCAATCACACCATCAGGATAAGCTACCACAGCAGTTGCGACCTCTTTGCCTGTCTCAACTTCAACAAGCAATGCCCTACCAGATTGGGTACCATAATCAATTCCCAAACTATACTTTTTACTTCCCATACTATCTAACCTCCATCTTATTTATGATACAAAAAAATTTTCAATCTACCAGCAGGATACTCTGCCTCTTTATTGCCATACTCTAATGTATGACATAATCCCATTAGATACCATTTAATCCCAATTAAAATACTGCTATTATTTCCGTTAATTAATTTATAAATTAATTTAATATTAAATAATATACGACATGATTTCCTTACTTCCTTCTTCAAATAGTAACTATTTTTTGAAAATTCTATTTTTGAATAATAAAGGACTGCCTACATTCCAGCACTTTCTATGGTTAGAATATAAACAGTCCTTTATATAATTATTTAAGTGAGAAAAAAATTCCCTCCATAACTAAATCAACAATTCCCTTCAAGGCTGCCCTTCTCCCTTCCGTGGAAAATTCAATACGAGTAGAAGAATAACAATTGCCCAAAGCACGTTCTTTAATGACTTCCTTCATGGTCTCTTCTATAAATTGTTGCCCTTTAACAATCCCACCACCAATGAGCACTAATTGGGGATTAAAAATATTAATAATATTAGCCGCCCCCATACCAAGATACCTGCCCACATGCTGAAGTGCTCTTATCGCAAGTAAGTCCCCATCTCCAGCTGCAGCATAAATGTGCTCAGGCTTTATCGCATTTATATTGCTTTCTACCATCTCATAAAGTAGCGAGCTTTCTCCTTCCTCTATTGCCTTAGTTACCATTACTATCAATGCTGTCTCTGATGCCATAGCTTCAAGACAGCCAAAGTTACCACAACTACATGCAGGCCCATTCACATCCACAACCGTATGACCAATTTCACCTGCACTGTCACCTAACCCTCTATATAGTTCACCATTTAAAATAATTCCAGAGCCAATTCCGCCACCGACTCCTAAAAATACTGCATTTTTAATGTCACGATATGGGCCATAGTGATAGGCTCCTAAAGCCATAGCCCGCATATCATTCTCTACAAAAACAGGAAGTCGAAACTTTTCTTCCATAATGTATTTTAACGGTACATTATGCCAACCAGTACTCGGAGAAAATAAAGAAAGTCCTTCCCTCGACATGACAGGTCCCCTCACAATAATGCCAATGGCCATTGCTAATTTTCCATTTTCAGAAGCATAACACTTCGCGATGGTGTCTTCGACTAAGGACAATATTTTATCTTTATCTATTTTCCGAATATCATGACAGATCTCTTCGGCAACTTCTAATTCCCCATTGATCAAATACCCTTTAATTTCTTTCGAACGAATGTCAACAATAATCATGTTAACCATTTCAGAATTAGCCTTAAGGAGTACAGGGCGTCTACCGCCACTATATTCACCAACCATATATTCTTGAATCAAACCGGCTTCAATGAGTTTGCCCGAAACGTTCGTTACGGTGGGTGCAGTTAAACCTGTCAATTTGGCAATATCTACACGAGATATAGGTCCACGTCTTCGAATCATATTAACAACAAGGGACTCATTAAGACCGCCCATTACTTTTACATTTGTAGTTACACCTTCCATATTACACCTACATATCACTTTCATTTATTTTTTGTCACCAGAATGTAACGCACATTCACTATGTTCATAATTATATAAATATAAAATTAAATTGTCTATACCATTTAATTTAATTCTTAATTAACAAGACAAGTATGGGCTAACTCTTCGCTATTAAGGAGAGCATGAATATGTCATGCCTTCTGATTCTAAACATATAAAAAGCACCTAATTTTCCCTAATGAAATCAGGTGCTCACTAAATCTATTCTTCTTTTGGCGTTTCTACAACATACACTTTCACTGACTTAATACCAAAATCAATAGCTTTATCCCGATTCATAATAGCAGTATCAATGCGATTGCCTTTGATTGCGCCACCGGTACCTTCTGCTATCTTATACTCACCATGACCATCAGGATACTCAACGTATAACGAGAACCTAAGGGATTTACCATGATTTATATGTTTCACATGGATTTCCTCCTTTACGAGGTTATTATCCATAGTATCTACTAATTTATTTTGGTATTCTAGGTAATTTTTAGAGATAATTAAAATATTGAACCACAAAAACACAAAGACCACTATGGAACGTCTCCTTGTGTGACGCGATAGCGGCATTGTGCCTTAGTGGTCAAAACTGATTATATTCTATTTACAGTTTGTATAAATTTTTTAAAACCTGCCATACCTTGTTCATTTCTTTTGAAAACACCAGCATCTTCTAAAACTCGGAGGAATTTAGCTGCTGTCTCTTTTTTTATAAGTTCTTCTACATTCCCCTGATTTGCGATTTCTTTGTATTTTTCAGAAAGTTCTTCAGCCCATACTTGATGATATTCTGCTACATTACACTCTTCACCTAGTATCTGCTTTTTCACTTCTTCTAATTCTTGAATCAGTCTTGCTGGCAGCACGGCCAATCCCATGACTTCAATGAGGCCAATATTTTCTTTTTTAATATGCTGTACATCTTTGTGAGGATGGAAAATTCCCAGCGAATGTTCCTCATTTGTGCGATTATTTCGGAGTACGAGATCAAGCTCAAATAATTCATTCCGTTTACGTGCAATGGGAGTAATTGTATTGTGTGGTGTTTCCCCTGTATAAGCTAAAATATCTAGAGATGGATCACTATACTGCCTCCAAGAATGTAAAATACAATCCCCTGCATCAACCAATTCCTTCACATCTTTACCTCGCAAGCGAAGGACAGACATAGGCCATTTCACAATGGCGCAGGTAACACCTGGAAACTGGTTTAATTGAAACGGATACTCATCTGCTGCCCGCTCCATGGCAAATTCATAGCGCCCTCCTTGGTAATGATCATGAGATAAAATCGAACCTCCAACAATTGGTAAATCTGCATTGGAACCAACAAAATAATGGGGAAACTTCTCAACAAAAGACACTAAGCGCACCAGTCCTTGACGATCAATTTTCATATCCCGATGCTCATTCGAAAGGACAATGCAGTGCTCATTATAATAGACATAAGGGGAATATTGAAGAAACCAAGGTTCACCGACAAGCTCGATTCGTACTAAGCGATGATTCGAGCGAGCAGGATGCCCAATTCGTCCAGCATAACCTTCATTCTCCACACACAGTAAACACTTGGGGTAATTTGTGCTTTTTACCCCTTTTTCTTTCATAATATCTTTAGGATTTTTTTCTGGCTTGGATAAATTAATTGTAATATCTAAGGTGCCGTATTCCGTTTTTGACTGATAACTTATATTTTTTGCAATCCGTTTGGTTTGTATATAGTTACTATTTTTACTCAACTTATAAAAATAATTAGTTGCCTCAATACCATTCTCTTTATATTTCTCATAGAAAATTTTATTGACCTCAGAAGGTTTTGGCATAAAGCAATTGACAATATTACTTGCAAGTATTTCTTTTTCATCAAAGAGATCTTCAATCACTTCATTCCTAACTGCATACTCTACTATCTCTTCTAATAGATCGGCTATTGTTGGTTCGCCCTGCAGCCTATCAGTTACCACAAAATCATTCATTCCAAGGAGATATAGAATTTGATTTCTTACATAGATCTCATCTTCTGATTCTATAAATTCTAAAGTAATTGCACATTCAATTAGTTGTTGAATGATTTGATATATATTCATTCTCGAATCTCCTTATTCACCTTCATATCCAGCTGGATGACTTTGATGCCATTTCCAAGCATCTGCTATAATTTGATGAATCAAAGTGCGCTTTGGTTGCCAACCTAATATTTTCTTCGCTTTATCAGAGGAAGCGATTAAGGTACTTGGATCACCAGCTCTTCTTTCTCCTATTTTTGCTGGAATTGGATGCCCCGTAACTTCCCTTGCTGCCTCGATAATCTGTCTAACTGAAAAACCTTGGCTACTACCAAGATTAAATATATTGCTGTCTCCCTGGTTCTCTAAATAATGCATCGCTAATATATGAGCTTCAATTAAATCTTCCACATGGATATAATCTCGAATACAAGTCCCATCTTCTGTATCATAATCCTCGCCGAAAACTGTAATATACTCCCGTTTGCCTAGTGGGACTTGCAATACTAACGGAATCAAGTGAGTTTCCGTAGCATGATCTTCACCAATTTCCCCCTGATCCCGAGCCCCTGCTACATTAAAATAACGCAGTGATACATATTTGATCCCATAGGCAGAGTCACACCATTTCATTAGTTTTTCCATGGTTAGCTTCGTTTCCCCGTAAGCATTCGTAGGGTTCGTGGGCATATCTTCTGTTATCGGTACTTCCTTAGGTTCGCCATAAGTTGCTGCCGTAGAAGAAAATACAATTTTGTTTACGCCAAATTCATTCATAACTTCTAAAAGTACTTGCGTTCCATACACATTATTGCCAAAGTACTTTATCGGATTTGTCATGGATTCTCCCACAATTGAATTGGCGGCAAAATGAATTACTACTTCAATCTTTTCCTTTTGGAAGACGCTTCGTAAAAACTCTTTTTCCCGGATATCCCCTTTATAAAAAACTGCCTTAGAAGGAACAGCTTGTTCATGACCTGTTTCTAAATTATCTACTACGACTACCTTATATTCCTTTTCTAGTAACTGGTGCACTGCATGAGATCCAATATAACCTGCTCCGCCTAATACTAAAATACTCATGATATGGCCTCCTAATAATTTTCTGGCTCTCTATTTTAGAATAATTAGTTTACTCTTATAGCATAAACTCTTTCAACGAAAAATCAAGAACTCCTTTTTCTGAAAAGTTAAAAAAGTAATCTGAATACTATATACCTATGACTAATCTAGGTATTCTTACTGTCAAATAAATAGGCGCAACATATAGTATAGTAAGGTATTTTTAATAGAAAATGCCCAAGAGGGGGAAATAGGATGAGTGGTCAGAATACAAGAACTTCCCTTGGTCTGAGTGAAAACATAGAAGCAATATTATCTTATGTTTTTGGTTGGTTAACTGGAGCCATATTCCTTGTATTAGAAAAGGAAAATAAGTTTGTTCGATTCCATGCCCTACAGTCCTTGGTAACTTTTCTTGGCTTATTTATTTTATCAACCGTGATACGACTTATACCCATTCTAGGGTTGTTACTTTCACCACTGATTGCCATAGCATCTATGGTTTTATGGTTAGTTTTACTCTATAAAGCATATATAGGGGAAAAATACAAATTACCAGTTATCGGTACTTGGGTGGAAAAGCAAATTGACAAAGAATGAAGGAAAACCTGAAAAGGGTATTGTACCAAGTATCAGTTGACACTTGGCACAATACCCTTCTATCTAAATATTTTTTTATTCCCCTAGCACTTCTGAAAAATAGATTACGCTTACAATATCGTTAGGTGATATTGATTTAGCATAAAGCGTTTCAAAAAACTTAATTAGTTCTTCGGTTGTCGTAATCGTAGGATTTTGATGAACTAAGTCCTCTGCCGTCAATTGAGAAAACTTTTTAATATGTACCTTATCAATAATCGCCTGGTACATTTTTTTTCTAGGACTTAATTTTTTTCCGAAAGTAATCCACACTAGAGAATTTTCTGCATATACTTCCCTTAAATCCCCTAAGCGAACCGTACAGTTCTTAATACGACTCTGTAATAACTCCTCATGATGTGACGACTGAAAATTTAATGCAAACATAATGTTTCCTCCTCGAAGTAAATATTTAGTAAATCTACATTTTATTTTCCATGAAGCAGAAGCTCCCCCTTACTATCCTAAATACATTAAACATATAGCATAGGTTATAGGATGGGTATGGAAAACACTAGGTTACACAGTAATGGCGGAGCGTGATAATTATATATAGACAAAATGACACTAAGAACTTATGTCTTTAGCGCCATTGCTTTTTTGAAATGAAGTTATAACTGCCACCGAACAATCTATTTTGTTTAAGTATATCATCCCTCTTGCTTGCCGTCTATATTATATATCATAATTCAACTACTCATTCGAATTTTTAAAAATCTTTAGGCAATTATACCGACCTGTCACATCTACGTCACACATTTAGGATACTATTACTTTAGTACTTTAGTTTTTGATTCACTTAATTACCAAAGAACGATCTCTACCAAGTAAGATGAATTCTTCCTTTGTCCGATGGCACTTTACTTCTTAAAAAACATTTGATACAATCGTATTACCTCTTTGGGCAACTTAACGTTAGAGAAGGAGACCCTATTATGAAAATAATGAATGCCATTTTTGACTGGTCCTACAGTATTATAATAGCCTTTACCTGCGCCTTACTGATTAACGCATTTTTGTTCCAGCCGACTCGCGTACAAGGCAGTTCTATGGAGCCTACCTTACAAAATGATAATTATTTATTTGTTTCTAAGGTATCCCACACTTTAAGGCAACTACCAGATTACAGCGATATTGTCATCATTGATAGTCGCGTACTAAGGGAACGAACTTGGAAAGATGATTTAGTTGATCCTATGAATACCTATTTAGGCATGCTGAAACTCGTTGACCAATCTGCTGATCACCACATTTGGGTCAAAAGAATTATTGGTAAACCAGGAGATGTACTAGAGTTTAAAGACAATAAAGTATTCAGAAATGGTATTGCTTTAGAAGAACCTTATACAAAAGAACTTATGCTTTATAGTTCTGAGAAAAAAATCACGGTTCCAGAAGACCACGTATTCGTCATGGGTGATAATCGCAACAATAGCAGTGACAGTCGTTTTATTGGCCCCGTGCCAATCAACCAAGTCTTAGGAAAAGTAGTTTTAAAACTATAATGGTTTAGCTAAAAATACCTATTATAAAGAAGAGCAGGCAACCGATTGGTTGCCTGCTCTTCTTTATAATACTCGTTTACGCCGTAATTTTCATTATTAGCAATATGAACTATATATTAAAGTATATGAACATAGATAACTTACCAGCTGAACTTATACTGTTTTATCTTTAAGGCTTCCTAAATACCTTATGTTGTTTTTTATAAAGGAACTCCCCTACCGTCTTAAATTGTACTAGAAAAATAACACAAGTTCTTCATAGGTCATTCATTAGATCTTCATATTATTTGGATATTATAGTGGTAATAAGACGTAAGGGGGAAATTAAAAATGAAAAAGACTTTAATAACCGCATCTTTATTAGTAATGAATGTAATGGGAGCAAGTATGGTTTCTGCGAATGAAATTCTTCCGGAAATAAACCCAATTAAACCTAGCATTGAGACCATCGCTAGTGGAAGCCAAAACAGTCGACAATATACCATGATTGATCACAATCCTGCACTTTACAATAAGCAGGTAGTAGATGGTCGCACAATGGAAGGCTGGGTTAAAAACGATATAGTCACTACCAGAGTTAACGGGGTTATCACTAATTCCTATCCCATCAAGGGAGATCTTGAAACGACCGTTAGTGGTAGCCAAAACAGCCGACAATACACCGTGATTGACCACAATCCTATCCACTACACCAACAAGGTAGTTGGCAAGCATGCGGTAGAATCCTGGGCTAAAAACGATGTAGTCACTACCAGAGTTGACGGCGTTGTCACTAATGCCTATCGCATCAATGAGGATTTTGAAACCATCGGTAGTGGTAGCAAAAACAGTCAGCAATATAGTGTGATTGACCACAACCCTACCCACTACAGCAAAAAAGCTATCGGCGGTCATACAGTAGAAGGCTGGATGGCAAATAACGTAGTTAACACTAGAATTGACGGTGTTCCCTCCAAATACTAAATTCAATACATAGCTGAACCACTCTATCGTGAAATATGATAGAGTGGTTCTATTATATTTATATTCATAATAAGGTCAGGAAAATCTAGGCATCTTACCATTAGTTATTTTTGAATGCCTATGCGCTGCTTTTATCGAATCTTAAATCGAACCATTTACTAAATAAGATGCTATTTTTTTCAGATGGCTACTTATAAAGAAGATCAGGCAGCCATTGGGCTGCCTGATCTTCTTTATAATACTCGTTTCGCACCATAATATCGCTGTACAAAATAACTATCATTCATATCCCCAATAGCGACTACGCCTTTGGAAAAGGAGGTATGAATAAATTTATCCCGGCCAATGTAAATCCCCACATGAGATGCACCTGGTTCATAGGTAGTAAAATACACTAAATCTCCCGGCTGCAGGGAAGCTGGCGATACGGTTCTGCCAACTAAAAACTGTAAATCAGCGGTTCGCGGCAAATTGATACCAGCTTGCCTGTACACATATTGCACTAATCCGGAACAATCAAATCCCTGAGCAGGCGAGGCTCCTCCCCACACTACTGGTTGACCAAGCATACTGCTGGCAATAGTCAATATTTGTGCCGACTGTCCAGACTGAGCAGTTGGCAGAGCAGCAGATCGAGCTGCAATCTGCTGCTCATCTGCTACTGGCATAGTAGCGCCTGTTACTATGGAATCCAAGGACTGCATAAACGCACTATAACTAGAGTTCGGAGAAGCCTGAACCACTCCTGTACCGCTAAAAAGAATCCCGGCAAATAGTATAACTATCCATCTATTCATGATCTGCTTCTCCTCCCTGGTTAGTTATCACTGGTGCTTCATGCTTTGCAAATCGGCTGTAGTTTGTTTCATAACCTCTTGCATCGTCTTCACTTTACTTTCCATGGCGCTAGGATCTATTTTACCAGAATTAACGGTATTCTTAATATCACCAGCCGCTTTACGCAAGCTGTCTTTTAGACCGTTATCCATCATGTGTGGCATGATTTTTTCTGTAGTGCTTGCCAGTTGTCCTGCGGTTTTTTGAGCTTCCATAGTCTGGCCAGCTTTCACCTGTTTCATTACATCCTGCAATTGTTGATCCATGTCTTTCATTATAGGCATAGGATCTCCTTTCGGCATTGACATATTTTCATGCCCTGACATATCCATACCCTCATGACCAGATTTTTGTTGACTAGCAGGCGGCTGAGATGCCGCTTGTTTTTCACTAGAACTGCAACCAGTTATCAGTGCCAATACCACCGTCATGGACACAATGCCTACTACGACTTTATTTTTTTTCATTTTAAAAGCCTCCTAATTATTATCAATTATTTTTCAATGGAACTTGCCGATGCCTTAGCTCCCTGCTTACGCTCACGCCATTGATGCCATACTAAGTAAATACAAGGCAATACAATTAACGTCAGAATTGTCGAGGTTACCAAACCACCAACAACTACAGTAGCCATGGGTCGTTGTACTTCCGCTCCAGTACCAGTGGAATAAATAAGGGGAAATAACCCTAAGCTAGCTACCAAAGCAGTAATCATAACTGGCCGTAGCCGTGTAATAGCTCCCTCAATAATTGCCTCTTCCAGCGATTTTTCTTCTCGAAGTGCTTTAATGTAAGTCACCATAATGACACCATTCTGCACCGCAATACCGCATAGTGCGATAAAACCTACAGCCGCTGCCACCGTCATATAGGTGCCTGTAGCATAAATGGCCACAATGCCTCCTACCAGCGAGAACGGAATATTCAGCATGATGAGAAAGGCATCATCAGCGGATTTAAAGCTCATATACAGCAAGAAGAAGGTAAGGACGATGACTGCTGGCACTACCATTCCGAGACGTGCTTTCGCCCGTTGTTGATTTTCGTACTGCCCAGTCCATTTCAGGGAATAACCTGGTGGTAAGTCGACCTTCTCTTTAATGACTTTAGAGGCTTCATCGACAAAACTGACCACATCTCTGTCCTTGGTATTCATCTGAACAATGATGCGATAAATGCCATTTTCACTGCTGATCATGGATGGACCATCGACAACTTGAAATTTGGCTACATCGCCTAATGGTACATAAGCACCGCCAGCTGCTGAAGCAGTAGCTCCTTTAGCCGCCCCACTGCTACCCATACCACTATCGGCTGCCTTAGCACCACCACCAGTCACTGGAATCAAAATGTTTTGCATGGCGTCAATTTTTTCACGATTTTCCCGGCTATAACGCACCAACACATCAAACCGCTTTTTTCCTTCTACAGTAGTAGTGGCCCTTTTACCACCTATCGCCAGTTCTATGGCGTCTTCTACGTCACCAACGTTAAGACCATAGCGGGCCACTTTTTCCCGGTCCATTTGTATTTCCAAATAAGGCGCTCCAAAAACCCGCTCAGCATACAAGTCACTCGCTCCAGGAACATCCCCTAGCGCTTTTTCAATTTCAGAAGCTTTTTGCTGTAAGACCTTCAGATCTTCCCCATACAACTTGATACCTAATTCTGTCCGCACACCTGTTGTCAACATTGACAAACGGCCGGCAATCGGTTGAGTAATAGCTAGATTTAGTCCAGGAACACTAGCTAATTTATTCGTCATTTCTTCTTTAATGGCTTCTTTGGTCATACCAGGACGCCACTGTTCTTTCGGCTTTAACGTAACAACTGTCTCAATCATATTAACCGGGGCTGGATCCAAAGCCGATTCCGCTCGCCCCACTTTCCCCACGGACATATCAATTTCCGGTATTTCCATAATTAGCTTATCCATGGTCTTAGCCGATTCTACCGCCTGCGTCAAGGATACGCTGGGCAGCATGGTCGGCATGACCAAAAAGGTTCCTTCATCCAGTTCCGGCATAAAGGTAGTTCCAATCAGTGGCAATAAGGAGAATCCAGCAATAATCACCACTACAGCCATCGTAATTGTTGCCTTTTTATACTTCATAACTTTCTTCAGCAATGGTACATATAGCTCATGCATTTTAGCTACGATCCAAGTGTCTTCTTCTTTGATTTTTCCCTTCAATAGCAAGGTGCATAATACAGGTACCACCGTGAAGGCTAATAGAAGTGACCCCGTCATGGCAAAGGATTTTGCAAAGGCCATAGGAGTATACATTTTCCCCTCTGTCCCAGTCATAGTAAACACTGGCAGGAAGGTCACAATGATAATTGTGATGGAGAAGAAGATGGGCGCAGCCACTTCTTTCGCCGCTTCCAAAGTCACATCCACAATATTTCGTCGACCGCCATTCTCCGCCAGATGCCGATAAACATTTTCGACCATAACAATAGCCGCATCGGTCATAACTCCAATTCCAATAGCAATGCCCCCCAAGGACATCAGGTTTGCTGATAAATGGATACCTTTCATTGCAATCAAAGCAATGAGGATCCCAATCGGGATGGCACTTGTTACAATAATACTTGATCGCCAATTTCCTAAAAAGGCCAGAACGATAATAGATACCAGAACAAATTCTTCAATCAATGCTCGCTTAAGAGTATTAACCGCATTTTTCACCAGCTCTGTCTGATCGTAGTAAGGAACAATGCGCATCCCCTGAGGCAGAGTTGGCTGAATTTCAGCAATTTTTCCTTTTACTTGGTCAATGACATTCAATGTATTTTCGCCCATGCGTTGAATGATAATACCACCAGCGGCCTCATAACCATCCTTAGTCAGTACACCACGGCGAAAATCTGGTCCAGTTGTTACTCTCGCCACATCTTTCACATAGATGGGGATATTATTGTTTTGAGTGATAACAATATTTTTGATATCCTCAATGGACTGCACTAACCCAAGACCACGAATGACAAATTCTTGACCATTTTGTTCCACAACTTTGGCACCAACGTTGGCATTATTGGCCCCAATCGCACCAAATACCTGGCCAACAGAAATTCTGTATGATTTCATTAAATTAGGATCTAAATTCACTTGATATTGCAGAACATAACCACCAATACTAGCCACCTCGGCTACACCAGGAACGGCACTTAATTGAGGTTTAATAAAAAAATCCTGTACCGTCCGTACATCCGCTAGATTATGACGATCACTTTCAATCGTATACATGAAGACTTGCCCCATAGGAGTACTAACAGGACCTAATGCAGGTTGCACTCCACTCGGTAGCTTAGGAATGGCTTGTTGTACCTTCTCGTTGACCACTTGCCGTGCAAAATAGGTATCTACGCCATCTTCAAAAATAACTGTTACCATGGAAAAGCCAAAGGAAGAATTAGATCGCACCTCTTTTACCTGTGGTAGCCCCCGCAAAGCCGTTTCCAAAGGATAGGTTACCTGATCTTGCACTTCCTGCGGGCCGCGTCCCATCCAGTCGGCATACACCAGTACCTGATTTTCACTTAAATCGGGAAAGGCATCTATGGGGGTATCCTGAACTGTAAAGACACCCCAAATGATAATGAGCACTGACAAAGCAATAATAATCACTCTGTTCTTCAGCGAAAACTCAATTAATTTATCTAACATATTGCACCCCCTACATCTTCATGCCGGCCATACTGCCGCTGCCTAACTGAGTCTGGGAGTCAATGAGGAAGGTAGCAGCTGTAACCACCGCTTCGCCAGGCGCAAGCCCGGAGAGGATTTGGATATAACCATCCGCTTCCTTACCAATTACTACATCCCGTTTCACAAAGGTATCTTCTCCTTGTGCCACAAATACCACCTTGCGGGTACCAGTGTCAAGTAGGCTAGATTCTGGCACAACCAGTGTTTCACCCAATGGTACGTTGATGGCGGCATTGACAAATAGATTTGGTTTCAGCCTACCACCCGGATTCCCCATAGCCACTCTAACCTTTACCGTTCGGCTGCTATCATCTAAGATTGGGTTGATAAAAGTTACCTGTCCACTAAAAACTTCACCAGGGTAGGCATTACTTGTCACAGTAACCGGCTGCCCAACCTTAATATCAGCTAGATCTTTCTCATAAAGATCAGCGTACATCCAAACAGTAGACAAATCAGATAAGCCATATAACTTTTCTCCCGGCATAATGTATGCGCCTGGCAATAGCAGTTTTTCCAAAACAGTACCACCGAATTGAGCATAAATCGTCATATGGTCATTTGCGCGGCGCGTCTGTTCCAGCTGGGCTACTGCCTCATCGGATACACCGAGTAGTTGCAATTTTCTGCGAGCTGCTTCTAATAATCGATTATTGATCTGCACCACATCTTTACCAGCTCCCTTGAGTTTCTGCACACTCTCCGAGGCCAGCAAATATTCCTCTTGCGCCGCTATATAAGTAGGACTATACACGGAGGCAATAGCCTGCCCTTCTTCAATGGTTTCACCATCAGCAGATACATACAGTTCATCTATCCTGCCTTCAACCCGAGAAGTAATATACGTTCGTCCGCTTTCATTCATCGCTATTTTACCAGTAGTCTTTATATCCTTAGCAAGGGCTTTTACTGTAGCTTGCGCTGTCTGCACTCCTGCCAACTGCCTAGCTTTTGCATCTAGTGTTACCGTATCTCCCATTGCCATAATAGAGCTGCCACTCATTTGATGAGCGGAATGATCCATCACTATTGGCTGTTTATTATGATTATAGGTATAATAACCTGCTGCACCAGCAACTAACACGCCAGCAGTCACACCAATTATCAGTTTCTTTTTGCCCCCAAATCTTTCTATCATGCTACCTCTTCCTTTCATCCAGATCATTCATTACGGCTCTAACCCGCTGTTAAATAACGGTTTACCTACGGCTTTCTCTAAATTCGCAGCCGCTTTTTCATAATTGATTCGCGCCTTATAGTAATCTAATCGCACATTACGGAGGGAATTAAGGCTATCCAGAACAGCCATGAAATCGACTTTACCGTTGGTATAGCTCACAACTCCGGCTTGATAAGTTTGCTCAGCTTGGGGAATTACTGTATTTTTATACAGATCAATCTGGCGCCAAGCAGTCTGTGCTTCGGCTAGCGCCATTTGTAAATCCAAACCGGTCATATTTTGCATATTGGTTAGTGAAGCCTGTGCTGCATCTAAGTTAGCGGAAGCGGATTTAATTTCTGCTTTGTTTTTTCCTTGCCAAATTGGCAACATCACCATAAATTCCATTTTCCAAGTATCAGGTGCTGTCTCCATTTCAGTTTGCTTTCTATCTTTATAGCCAATGCTGAGTTGATAATCTGGTAGTTGTTGCTTTTTCGCCAATTCAACACCATTCTTTGCCATTTCTACTTGCCGTTCCATGCTCACAACAGTTGGCTTACCTGTTTGGGCTTCTGTTTGCAATTTGGCCAAATCAAAATTAGGAGGCGGCGCGCTGAATTCTTCTTTCACCGCTAGTGGTGTATCGGCTTTACGGCCAATGACAGTATTAATTTTCGCTTTTGCTACTGCTGACATAGATGCCATACTTAACAAATCGGTAGTCATTTTAGAGAACTCAGTTTGGGCCCGCAAGGTATCTTGCAGAGGTACCATTCCTGTGGAATAATTAACTTGGGCAATCTGAACTAGCTGCCCCATAAGTTGCTGATTTTCCTTACCAATCTCCAGCGCTTTATCGGCATAGAGCAGGTCATAATAGGCCATTTTGGCCGTAGTATAGACCTCCATCTGCTTATCTTGGTAATTTGCTTTGGCCATTTCCGCATCACTACCAGCCATTTTACCCATGGCTTTTAATTTGCCTGGATTCATAATTTCCTGGGTTAAAGTATATTCAGTCATCATAGCATCAAAGGGATTTAAGCTGCTCTTTGGTATGTCATCTTTCATAATCCCAAACTGCGGATTTGGTAAGGCTTTAGCCAGCGGGATGCGGGCTTGTTTTTCTTCCCAGCGTTTTTGGCTCTCAATGACAGCTGGATTATTCTTGACTGCAGTATCCACCACTTGCTTTAAAGACAGCGTTTCCTGATTCTCCGCTGCCATAACTGGTGCCATCAATCCCAATACGAACACTGCGGTCAAGGGTAATGCTTTTTGTTGAAACCATTTTCTTATTTTCATATGTCCCCCTTTACGCCCCCACCTAGGGCCGTTAATGAAAAAATTATTTTTTATACTAAATTTAAAGCGCAATAATCCTGTTTACTACTATACAGATAAGTTATGAAGAAGTTGTGAAGATCTCATGAAGATCCCATGAAGATCTATATAATTTTTATCTATAGTCATGAATATCTGAAAGTCTTTATTATTTTTAGTCTTTAACCCTCTATTTCCCTGATTTGAATGATCGAAACCACACAATACTCCCTCCCTATGCGTCATGAGGCATTATTTTGATTTTTATCATTCTTCTTTGATAGATACCTCTTCAATTCGATTTAAAAGATAATACCATAAATACCCAACCACTACCGATTGGATTATAAGTAATCCCAACATTGCCCTTCACCTCGTTCTTCTTTGCTATCAATATCATATCTAACTGTTGTGAAGATCTCATGAAGAAAGTTTGAAGAACTGATGTTATTTATAATGACTTCACAACCTTCCTTATAATACAGGGAAGGTTCTTTCCTATTCGGAAATAAAAACAGAGACGCAACCGAATGCGTCTCATGATAGATTTTCTATATAGTTTTGAACTACCTGCCTCGTTCTCACATGTATTACAAGAGATTCCCCTTATCCCGACTGTTTTCTTCCAGACCAACTGGTAACAGTATTTGAAAAACACTTCCCTCTCCCAACTTACTTTTGACTGCTACCCGGCCGCCATGAATTTCCACAAGTTGTTTAACAATAGCCAATCCTAAACCCGATCCACCGCTTTTTCTATCTCGAGACTTGTCCCCTCGATAGAAATGGTCAAAGATATGAGGTATATCCTCTTGTGCAATACCAGGCCCGTTATCAGTGACTGAAACCTTAAGCCATGATCGACCTTCTATTTCTTCCTGCACTGTAACAACCTTTACAATACTCTTAGTTGGAGAATAACGAATAGCATTCACTAAAATGTTATAAAATACCTGGTTGAGCCGATCTGCATCCGCTTCAAGCTCCGGCAATTCGTCTAACATACAATTCACGCGGATGTCCTTCTCATCCGCTAGCGGTTTAAGCATGTACACTGCCCGACTAACAATTTGATTGACATTAGTGCTACTTTTTTCTAATGCCAACTGACGAACTTCGGCTAACGACAAGTCACGAAGGTCTGTAATGAGGCGATTGAGCCGGATAGCTTCTTCATGTAATGAAGAAAGTTGTTCCTGACTCGGTTCAATCACACCGTCTACCATCCCCTCTAGGTGTCCTTGAATTATGGCAAGCGGTGTCCGAAGCTCATGAGCGATATTGGCTAAAAATTGTCGGCGCAAGCTGGCATTGATTGACAACGCCTCAGCCATTCGATTAAAAATAGCAGCCAAATGCCCTACCTCATCTTTTGTTTCCACTGGCACCTTTTGGTCAAAATTACCTTGCTCAATTTGTTCAGCAGCACGACTCAGATTACGCAATGGAACAGTAATGCTGCGAGCCACTGCATAGCTAGCCGCCAAGCCGGCTGCTAATACAGCCATTCCCACCCAAATAAGAGACTTGTGGACAGAAGCCAAAAAAGTTTCTTCTGATGGTCCCATGACGAAAGCCACTGTTGAATTGCCAACATCCATATGCTTCATCATGCCATTTTGCCCCATTTCCATATTTTGCACTACTAGATATTCTTTGAAATGCTCATTCATCTGCCCGTTCGTCAAGTAGACGAGCAAAAATACCGTAAATGCCACTGCCAAAAACATCACGCCTGTAATACGGTAAGTAATGCTATTCATTTGCTTCACCAGCAAATTTGTAACCAATCCCATATACCGTTTGAATATGCTGAGGTTCCTTTGGGTTAGTCTCAATTTTGCGACGCAAGTTCTTAATATGTGCATCAATGGTCCGTTCATACCCTTCAAAGCTATACCCTTGGATTTGTTCGACAATCTGCAGGCGACTATATACCTTACCAGTATTGGCCGCTAATAGTTCCATAATTTTAAATTCGGTGGGCGTTACGTCCACAATATGGCCACCGTTGGTAACTTGGTGACGTTCTAAGTCAATGATTAGAGTTCCCACTTGAATTGGCTCGCTCCGCACCATCTCTTTATTTGCACGACGCAAAATGGCCTTGGCGCGAGCGACTACTTCTTTGGGGCTAAAAGGCTTTGTCACATAATCATCAGCACCAATTTCCAGACCGATTAATCTATCACTTTCTTCATCCCGAGCAGTAAGCATAATGATGGGGATGTCATTATCCTTTCGAATTTTCCGGCAGACATCCAATCCATCAAGACCAGGCAACATCAAATCTAACACCATAATATCTGGCTTCTTTTCCCGCACTACCTGCAATGCATCTAGCCCATCATTAGCCGAATACGTCATACAGCCTTCTTTTTCAAAATAAGTTCGCAAAAGCTTAACTAGTTTCACATCATCATCTACAATTAATACTGAATATTGGGCCATAAGAAGCCCCCCTCTCACACAACATTCACATTCTACTATTCATCGTTTGACCACTTTCTTCCTCTTTCGGCAACTTGTCTTACTGTTAAAACTTAACTTGCGGCACTTGTTTAGCTCCTTCATCGGCTTTAAAATATTCCATGGAACCAAATCCGTAATATCTAGCAAATATACTGGCCGGCAGCGAACGAATGGTTGTGTTATAAAGCTGCACACTTTCGTTATAATCCTTACGAGCCACTGCAATGCGATTTTCAGTTCCCGATAATTCATCCATCAATGCTCGGAAATTTTTATCCGCTTTCAAATTCGGATAGTTTTCCGCAATTACCAAGAGCCGGCTCAGAGCAGTATTTAATTCCCCATTCGCCTCAGCCTTGGCACTCGGTCCTTGGGCACCGCCCAGTTTCGCCCTGGCATCAGCCACCGCCTGAATCGCTTGCTGCTCATGGGCAGCATATCCCTTCACCGTACTAACGAGATTGGGGATTAAGTCAGCCCTCCGCTGAAGCTGGTTTTCAATCTGACCCCATTTGCCACCAACGTTTTCACTCATATTTATCAAACTGTTATAGCTTGAAATTCCGCCTACAACTAGCATGGTGACTATGGCTATAATGATCCACACAGTCTTATTCATCATATTTTCCTCCTTGCCTTCTTTATCTCTAGTATACAGTCATATTGTGAAGAAGTTTTGAAGATCATATGAAAAACTTATGCTAATTCACAAGGTTTTCCCAATTTCTATGGCAATCAAATAGCCCTTCCGTATGGAAGGGCTATTACTATTACATGTGATGACCAGAATGCTCGTTACCACCGTCTTTCGGAGCATCCTGGGGCGGTGCTGGCTGCTCTTGGTTTGTCTCTTCGGCGGCAAATACCGTAGCCGTGGTCGGCAGCAAAACCGTACCCGATATAAATACTGCTGTTAACGCAGCAAAAATGATTCCTGTTACTTTTTTATTCATTGTCATTATTCTCCCCATTCCTCTTTTTGTTATTCTCTATGTACTCCTATAGCGCTATGTCCACTTTTTAAACCCCAAAGCTTATAATTCTTACTGGTTTATATAGTTTTTATTATACTAAACATATGTGAAGAACTTATGAAGAAAGTTTGAAGAACTTATGAAATTTCTTCTAATAGTATTAAAGAATCATCTTATTAAGCATCTATACCTTAATACCCTTAAAAAAGGATGGTCAATGTATCATCCTTTTTTCTCCTAGATACCATGTTTCGCTTTTACTACAACCAATGCCTATTTATTTGCTTATGCATTCCCATGTTGCACTTTGCTTCGCCTATACCACCATAAAGCTAGATATACTCCGACCACTAAAACTGCTACTACAATGAGCCGTGTCATATTTTCCCCAGCAAATACAATATCATGGCCAAGTAAGACTTTAATCACTACTGGTGGTAATTTACCAATGATTGTCGCCAGAATAAAATCCCGAAAGGACATGCGACTAATGGCTGCAACGGCTGTAATAATACCCGATGGAGCTAATGGAAGCAAACGAGCTATTAATAAAGCCTTAAAACCATTGGCTGCGCTGTAATCATCCACCTGCTTAAGATACTTACTTTTAGTAATCCATCCTTCCACTACCTGACGAAAGAAATGCCGGGCGAAAATAAACATGACTAGTGCCCCAATCACTTCTCCTGACCAAGAAATGACAATACCCCAAAATAGCCCATAGATGATGCCTGCTGCCCCAGATAAAATCATAAAGGGAAAAACAATCGTAAAAGTCATAACCACAAATAGGGCCAGTGTTATCACTACCGACCATCCGCCAAAAGAACGTAAGTAATCAGCTAAGGCAGCAATATCACCATGCTTAATGATGCCATATGCTTCTTGAAAAAACTCGGGCTGCCACAAATAGGTCAGCCCGATTGCTGCAATAATAACTAACCAGCCCCACAATTTATTCATAAATAATCTTCCTTTTTTATAATAATGATTTATTTATACTGTAGCAATAATTTATGAATAACTTATGAAGAACATTTGAAAAAGTTGTGTTTTCTTTAAGAAAGGACTTAGCCTCTACCAAGTCCTTTCGTACTACTAGGGCTTATACGTAATTCCATTGGGTATTTCACCTACTGCTACCGTTCCTATCACCTTGTTGGTATTATTGTCAATTACACTAACAGTATTCTCATACATATTGGTTACGTACACAAACTTATTGTCATTGCTGGTAACTATCCCATGGGTACCTTTACCTGTAGGAACATTTTGCACAACATTATAGGACTTTGCATCAATCACTGTCACATTATTAGACTCATTATTGGTAAGAAGCACATATTTACCATCCGGTGAGACTTGAACATTATGGACCTCACATAGTAAACTTAGCACCCAATCATTGTATCTTGAATCAATTAGATTCCCAAAGCCAACAGTTGCTTATAAAAAAATATTCCTTCCACTTTCACAGTAACTTTTTTAAATGAGCTTGTCATAGAGTCTGGATAATACGCTTCAATACCATTAATATTTATTTTGTTATACGTGTCAATGTCAAAAGGGCTAACACCTAGTTTTACCAACGGGAAGACTCCTCCCCCTACGCTACACCCGCAATTCGCGCCTTCTCTTTTGCCAACACCGAGAGTAATAGCTTTATCCTGATTTTTCTTTGCAATATAGTCACAAGCCGTTGGTTCAATATAAATTTCCATATGCAATAACCTCACTTATAAAGTAGACTTGATTCAGATGGAGTTCTATTCTTAGTCGCACTTATCCAGGACTTAGCCGCTCTTAACTCCTACTTGTATAAGATGGGAGTCTTAGAGTGGTTTAGTCATCGGATAAAATTAACCCTATCTCGCATAAAAACGTCCTGACCTATAGGTAAAATATCATTTCGCTACGATACTTGTCATCATTCCGCCATCCTCATGGTCAAGTATATGACAATGCAACATCCACGTTCCCGGATTAGTCATGGTAAAGGCAATATCCACATACTCGCCAGCAGGCACATTAACTGTATCCTTCCAGGTTTCCCGGTCAGGTTTTCTACCATTCAGAGAAACAATCTGAAACGCTGTTCCATGAATGTGAATGGGATGGTCCATTTTTTCCGCTGTAGTTACATCCTTGTTCCATAAACGGATTTTAACAACTTGGTCCAATTTTACCTGTAAAGGCTCGGTATCAGGATAGGACTTGCCGTTGATCGTCCAGCGCATCATGCTAGCCATAGAACCTGACTCGTTGGCTGGCATTACTGGCATGGACATAGCCGCCATATCATGCCCACCGCCATGGCTCATTGGTGCGTTTGCGGCATTACTAGATTGTTCTTTAGCTGTCATATCCATAACCGAGTTAAGTTCCAGTGTAAAATCAGGGGTACGGTTATCGATCCCTGGTATACTTCTTGATTGCGGGGGAACATAAGGTGATCCTACCGTTGCAACCTGACCCGCTTGATAATTTATCGGAATTTTAATCCCCAGTTCGCTACGCTCACTTTCAATAACATAACTTTTTCCTTCCTCTCCTGTTGCCGCTACTTCGGCATCAATACGTTCACCTGGTGAAAGGGTGATAGCATCGGTTTCATAAGGTTCTACCAATGGATGACCGTCGGTATGAGTTACACAGAACTTATGACCACTAATTTTAATTGTATGCACGGCAGCGGTAGATGCATTGATAAAACGCAGCTTGTGTAATTCCCCTTTATGAAACACTAATGGCTCAACAGCCGGGCTCGCTTTTCCGTTCACTGTCTCAACATTGCCGAATCTCTCCATATCCCCTCTAGCCGTACCTTGTAAGCGGTTACCATTGACATCAAGATACCAGTCATCCAAAACTAGTACATGATCGCCACTATATAAGTCATCCTCCGGCGCTTTAACAATAAACGGGGCATATAGACCATTGTCAACTTGGTCTAGTACCGGACGGTAGTGGGAATGATACCAGTATGTTCCAGACTCATTCACCTTAAAAGAATAGTTAAAGCTCTCGCCTGGTTTAATGGTTTTTCCTGGCCCGTCCTGATCATTAGGAACAGTTAGGCCATGCCAGTGAATATTCGTTGCATTTGGCAGATTGTTAGTGCCGGAAATACGAACAGTATCGCCTTTCTTCACTACTATTGGCATACCTGGAACACTGCCCCCATAACTCCAAACTTTTGTGGTCAATCCTGGCCGTATTTCCCACTCAACTTCCTTTATATCTACTTTAAATTCCGCCGCTTTTGCTTGTAGTGTAGAAAAGTAAAAAGCTCCACCTACAACTGACAATACAACAGCAAACAAAATACCTTTTTTTATGGAAATCATTCTTCTCGCCTCCTTTTTCCTCTTCGTTTGTTAGATCATATTAATTGTCTCTAGTAATTAAGCAAATAAAGTTTTTATTCTTAGCATACAATAATAATGTGAATAACTGATGAAGATCTCTTGAAGAACTGATAAAACTTCTGATAATCTGCTTATCATTGAAAAATCCATCAATAATAACAAAAGAAATGGTTAGAATCTTTGTGAAGAATCCTGAGCACTCCATTAATAATCGCCTGTAATAAATTTACGATCCATAAATCGAATGGAGTTAACCGACTTCCGACTTTCTGTCAGTGTGCAGTTAATCTGAATCTACGGGTACTTTTTTGATTGAAATTTCAGTGATGGGTAGGCAATACATTGATCTTATTCTTCGCTGCCATCGTCGAATTTTATAGCCAGTCCCAACCTTAGCACATTAGTTACCACCGCTACAGAGCAAATATCTCAACGGCCTTACAATCATGGGCATAAAAAAGCTGCCGGAGTTATCCGACAGCTTTTTTAAAATTAACGTAGTATTCGTTTCGCCCCAATATATCTTGGTGCCCAGTAGGAATTGTCCATGCGAGCAATCGATACACCTTGGCTTGATGACGAATTAATAAACAGGCCATTACCAATGTAGATACCATTGTGTGATGGTCCTGGTGCATATGTAGTAAAAAACACCATATCTCCCGGCTGCAGGTTGTCATAGCTAACAGGAACACCTAATTCGTACTGCTCATCGGCAGTGCGTGGCAGGTTTATGCCATTTAGCCTGAAAACATACTGGGTGAAGCCCGAACAATCGAATCCTTCCGGAGTATCTCCGCCCCACAAATATGGAATTCCTTGAAGCCTTTTACTTGTTTGAATGATGTTGTCTATAAGGTACCGGCTTCTCTGGCCCCGGCTAACTTGGCTGTTGCCGCTCCGCAAGGCATCCCATGTCTGATAACCAACGATACCGTCAGCATCTAGTCCGCTATTTGTTTGAAAGTTTTCAACAGCTGCCTCAGTCAAATTCCCATAAACGCCATCGGCACTCGGAATGTTATAGCCGAGACTTTGTAACCGTTCCTGAAGAAAAGTTACCTCAGATCCCCTATCTCCAGGCCGAAGAATATCTGCTGCTTGAACTCCTACCGGAGTTAACAAAGCAAATGAAATCGCTACTGCAATGGATGCGATGACTTTTGGTATAAACGTATTCACTCTTGTTCCGCCTTTCTTCGCCTCCGGAGTTAGCTGTCGGGTTAGGGTCAGGCAATGCAACCCTGCGATAAAACGCTTCACCCCAAAAACTTGGGTCCTCCGTACCTATACAGGATTCGGCGTATGTACTGTAAGCCTCTAAATTCACCTCCTTAAATATAAACACCACCAGTCACCCCAGCGAAGTGTATATACACTGGCTTCTAAGAGGAAATTACTCCACCAGGGCCAAACTGCAAGTGGGTGTATTCCAAGTGGGATATAACTACTATACCAAAAAAGTATGAATTTTTTATGAAGATCATGTGAAATTTTATGGACTGGTTAATATTTCAGTTAACAAAAGGCATGCTTATAATAATAACAATAAGGAGGACTAATCTTGGACGGAAAGGGGCCTATCTCTACTTATTTTCATTGCAACAATTATGCGTACCATACCGGCATCATATCTTAAAAATAAACTAAGAGAGATGACACTTAACTACAATGCCAAAAAAGTCTCCCTACAAGTTTCCTTCTATAACAGGAGTGATATCATTTGGAAGGTTTCAGACAAAGTATTAAACGAGTGGAAAGATGTTTTAGCCAACGGCCCAAATAAGGTTTCCTTGCATGATACTTCAATGAACAAAAACATGCACGCTATGTTTTTGGTACAATTGTAGACGCTGCAAACTAAAAAAGCCCCCGAACAGTCCGGCTCGGGGCCTTTTTTAAGTTTGGAAATAGTATTGATGGATCCTCCTTATTAGCCACAAAAGCATATTTGTTATCCTACTCCAGACCTAGTAGTCACGTTACCCATGCCATGGTCTTCATCGGAGCCTATTCATGCGGCCATTCTAACAGCAACTAAGATCAAAATACCTAAAAATCAATACAAGCGATAGCTATTAGAACTCATTATTTTTATCTGTCTAACTTATTATCCATCAGTCATACCTCACTATACCCGCAATATCTACTATAAAAATAACCAGGAGCCAACTCGCCCCTGGTTATTTTTATAGTAGTTTTATTATCGCATTTAGCCGGATCCTTTTGTCGTTAGAATTTAACATTCAAAGTAGCTTTTGTTTGATCGCCAGCCATATCTAGATTCTTATAGTCAAGGACAACATCTACGTTCTTCGCTAAATTTTTACCATAGGTAACTTGGATCCCTTTGTCCGACTGGCTGTTACTGCCAAAACCGGTAGAAGTAGCACCAGCAAAATTAAAGCCTGATTGTTCAGGTAGTGCATATGCATCATAATTAATATAACTTACTTGAGCACCTAAGATATCCGTGCCTACGCGGTAAGCATTCGCTTTTTGCGAAGTATTGCGCACATACTCCCCACTTATTTTCTTTCCAAACACTTTGACATCCGTATTCAAAGCAGCATACTTATTGGTGTCAACTGTCGTATCTAGTTTGAGATAATCAGCACCTACGTTCACGCCATAAAGATGCGTCTTATATTCTGCTGCTTGTACTTTACTGTCGCCACTATTATCATATGCTAAAGTGAGTTTGCCATAATTTGCTTTTAGTCCCGTAATTCCAGCGCCATCCACTTCGTAAGAATTGTAAAGCAGGCCCTTCCCAAGCACTAAGTCTTGTTTACCCAAAACAGTACTTACACTTCCAACTTTAGCATCCACGTTAAACCGATCAATAATGGGTGAACCAAAACTATCAATAGAAGTTTTATCGATGCCATTATCATCAGCTGTAGTTAAACGGACATTGATTTTGGCATCATCGTTAATTTTTCCAGTTGCGCCAAGGCGCAGACGATATGTAGTGTCTTTTGTTGCATTATCATATTGGACTCGAGTTTCTCCATTGAATTTAATTTGGTTATCTAGTTGTTTTTGAATACCGTCAACTCTAACTCCTAGACTATTCAGCTCAGTACTAAATTCAACTGCTAATTTATCTACGATAACCTTTTGATCAACGGTAGAAACCTTCCCCATTGCCTTAGAAACAATCTGCGCCATCTCATAACGAGTAAGCGTTTTATCACCTTTAAAGGTACCATCGCCATAGCCATCTATAATACCAGATGCAGCCAGTTTATTTACTGCATCATAAGCCCAGTGCTTTTGAGGCACATCGGCGAAAGGATTTGCAAATGCAGGTACCGCAAAAGCCACGGTTAAGGCAGTAGAAATTGCAGTTGTTAAGAGTTTCTTTTTCATTTTTATTCCTCCAGATATAATAGTTGTAAACTCAAGCCGCACTATTCTAGGCTTACCTTCCGCCTTGCGGAATGCATGTTTACAAATGCACCTCAGGTTCACATCCCCTTAATGTGAATGAAAGCTTCACTCTCTTCCTCACTCACAACGACCATAAGGGTCTAAGATTCTCCCGAGCGGTTCTCTGTTATAATATCAAATAGTTTTGAAAATCCGATGAATAACCTATGTTGTTTCTATGAAAAACCTATGAATTTCTTCCCCTGATAGAAAAAAGCCTTCTTTATGATTAAGATACAAATCAAAAATATCCTGTAGAGAGTCTCTACAGGATATTCCATAACATACTATTATTCTTTGAGATTCTTTATAGCTCAGACCAAGTACTCTCTTTTTTTCACTTATTGCTCAAACAGGGCGGTGGATAAGTATCGTTCACCCGTATCCGGCAACAATACTACAATAGTTTTGCCTGCGTTTTCTGGACGAAGTGCCAACTCAGTAGCAGCAGCTAAGGCAGCACCACTAGAGATGCCGACAAGGAGGCCTTCTGTGCGGGCCACCTCCCGCGCTGCACCAAATGCCGCTTCATTTTTTACCGGAATGATTTCATCAATGACACTGGTATCTAGAATTTCGGGCACAAAGCCTGCTCCAATTCCTTGGATTTTATGTGGTCCAGGATTTCCTCCGGATAATACCGGAGAATCAAATGGTTCCACCGCTACAATCTTTACGCTTGGTTTACGCTTTTTTAACACTTCCCCCACACCGGTCACAGTCCCACCTGTCCCAACTCCGGCAACAAAAATGTCCACTTGTCCGTCAGTATCCCGCCAAATTTCTTCTGCAGTCGTTCGCCTGTGTATTTCAGGATTCGCCAGATTCTTAAATTGTTGCGGAAGATAAGAATTCGGATTTTCTGCCGCCAGTTCTTCGGCTTTTTTAATAGCACCTTTCATCCCTTTCTCGCCTGGTGTCAGCACAAGTTCAGCCCCAAGCGCCTTTAGCACATTGCGGCGTTCCATACTCATCGTATCTGGCATGGTTAAAATTAACCGGTAACCTTTAGCAGCCGCCACAAAAGCTAGTCCAATACCTGTATTGCCGCTGGTCGGCTCGATGATGACCGTTTCGTTATTAATTAAACCTGTTTCCTCAGCATCACGAATCATAGCATAACCTACTCGATCTTTTACACTTCCCAAGGGGTTAAAAGATTCTAGTTTGACCACCACCGTAGCGGCAAGGTTTTGCTTTTTGTTATAATTGGTTAACTCGAGTAACGGTGTATTACCAATCAGTTCTGTTAAATTTTTTGCTATCTTGTTCATTTAACATATCTCCTTATACATATAATTAACTATCGTTTCACCTAACGATACTACTGGATTCTAGTCAATCCGCTAGTACATACTAGTTTCTCTAGTCCTCCCAATTTATTGATTATAGCGTGTAACTATGTAAAACTAATGAAGAACTAGCGAAGAAGTGATGAATTTTTTGCCATCTTTGTCCCCTATTAAAAACTACCGATATTCTAATTCCCAATCCTGCTCGCGTTATACCAAAAACTCGAAGAGGCCAGCAAACTCATGCAGGCCTCCTTTCGATTGCAATTCGCCTTTGATATTCTTACTTTGCACTGCATCCAAATAACCAGTTTGGAAGGATAGATTATAGTCGTATCTTCTCATCCTAGCACAAGAATTCATACAATGAATAATCGCTGTCACGCGTCGGACTATGAATGTAAAGAAAGCATGTTCTTGTTATTCAGTATCTCCTCCACCCACTGATACTCCTCGATGGTAATTTCACCATGGTAAATGCCTGCTTTCAATAGTTCCATTCTGTCAACTTTATCGTCTGGGTTGTACCGAAAAATCGCTTTATACATCCAGGCCATCATTATCTTTGTTCACTTCCTTAAATTTATTTTCCATTACATCATATAATACCGAATTCATATGAATTTCTAATGAAAAACATATGAATTTCTTGTGATTTTTAAAATATGGGCCCTTATATTACCAAAAGAAGGTGAATAATTTATGAATATCTTTTCTAAAACTCATTAAAGATTCCTATGAAACTATTTTTTCATCTGACGAAAAATGCGAAAGAATAAATATAGCGTGCCTCCGAGTGCTACCAATAGCAGATAATAGCCAGTGTGATGGATCTGCGCTTGAATTGGCCCCGCTCCTGAATGCATCATAATAGCCGATGTGAGAAACATACTGGCAATGATCAAGCTATAGGAAATACGATTAATAGACTTGTCCAGCTTTTCTCCGATAAATTCAATACCACTAATGGTCAAGGGAATTTTCTTTTCGCCGCGGATCATCCCCGAAAGAAAAGATGGTAACTCGCTGAACACAATCCGTAACTTTTTCTTCGCGGCAAGGGCGTTTGCCAAAACTACCGTCTCACTAGGCCGCGCCAGGAGATTGTTATGTAAAAACTCTTCAATAATCGGCCGGGAAATCTCTAGAAAATTGACGTCTGGGTCAATTCTTCGCGCATTCCCTTCCGCCTGAGCAAAAGCTTTGCCCAGTAGCAGTAGCCGTTCCGGCATGCGGATGCCATGCTTTTGCGAAACTTGCATCATGCCGAAAATCATTTTTCCAATCTCCAGCTTGCCCTGGGTCATCCCCTGAGACACGAAAAGCAGTTCAGCCATATCTTCATAATAATTTTGCCAATTGGTATGTCCTGAAGATTGCCCCATCTCAAGCGCCACATTCATCAATGCTTCTACATCGCTATTTTGTATTGCAGTGAAGTTTTCCACTAATCGTTCGGTCATACGTGGATCGGTACGTCCAACAATACCAAAATCCAGATATACAATTTCACCAGCAGGGGTCAGACGAATATTCCCGGAATGAGGGTCGCCATGAAAGACACCATACAATAATACCTGACGCAGAAAACTTTCTAAAAATTTGCTGGCTAGTTTCCTTCGAGCCGCCAGATCTTGTTTCTCTGCTGCTTCCTCGATACTTATGCCATCAATAAATTCCATCGTTAAAATATTCTCATTACTGAGGCTCCATTCCACCTGTGGCGTACGAGCTAAACCCGCCCCGGACAACAACCCGCTGAACAACTGGATATTACCGGCTTCCACAGTAAAATCAAATTCCTTGCGGAGAGAATGGGAAAAAAGTGCGAAACTATTTTCAATATCCAGCAGTTTATACACTTCCGGCTGTTCGGCTAAAAATCCAACGATTTTTTGCAACACCATTAAGTCCAGTTCGATCTGATTGATAACCTCTGGCTTACGAACTTTGATCGCAACTTTACGACCATCTTGTAAGGTGGCCAAATGAGTCTGAGCAATGGACGCTACCCCTAATGGCTCCGGATCAATCGATACAAACCATTCTTTATAGTCCGGCAAGTTCTCCGCGATTATTTCTTGTATATGCGCAAACGGTACTGGCGTCACTTGCTCCTGCAGCCGCTGTAAGGCATCGGTTACAAATACTGGCACAAAATCAGGCCGACTACTTAGAAATTGGCCGAGCTTAATAAACGTCGGCCCCAATTCTTCCAACATCAACGGTAATTTTTGTGCCAATCGCCGGAACTCTTCACTTTTAATTGTCTTGTCCAAAGCACCCGCCCGCCCCCAGGAACCGAAGGCAAAAAACCGTCGCAATCCCAAATCTCTTACCAAAAAACCAAAACCGTACCGGATAAATACACTCGCAATATGACGGGTTCTCGCCCGCACCGCATCCTCTCTATGCCATGTTGCCATTCCCACACCGCCTACAAAACATTATATAGTATCATTATAGCCTTATGATTGAGTTTTCAAACGCAGTCCCCCGTTGCAATGCTCCCTGCCGACTCACTAACCACCACTTTAGCAAGCCTGTCTAGATGAAAGGTAAGTATAATGTTTAAGCACGATAATCTACCATTTCCGGTCCGCTCCGCCGCCGCCCCCCGATCCACCACCATATCCTCCGCCCCCACTACCGCGCAATCTGAGCAATGATAACAGGAAAAAGGTAATGCTGCCGCCGAAGAGTAGCCAATCTGCGATAAATAGGAGAAAAAATCCTAAAACAGCCGCCCCTTGCACCCACCATGGCAAGCCATCCCACCATACCAGAACAAGGTCGCCACTTATTTTTGCAGTTCCCCGGGAATCTTGTGGTGCTGCTATACCATATTCGGCAGAGACCACCCGCATGATAGCCTTATAGCTGTTCCATATTCCCTGATCATAGTTGCCACGCCCGGCGTATGGTATTAGATATTCATCTTGAATTTGCCCGACCTTGGCATCGTTTAACGCCCCTTCCAGACCATACCCCACCTCAATACGAGACTTCCGATCACCAACAGCTACCAACAGCAACACTCCGTTATTCAGCGATTTATCACCGATTTTCCACTGCCTGAGCATCGCCAGTGAATAATCCTGAATGGGTTCCTCATTCAATGAATTGACAGTAACCACTACTACTTGTGCCTTGGTCTGTCCGGAAATCTTTGCTCCCAGTTTATTGATCTTCGCCTTGGTTTCTGCGGTCAATACACCAGCGTAATCCTGCACATATATACTGCCCGCAGGGGCAGGCGGTATGGCAGGCTCCGCCGAAGCTACCGTACCAATGGCTATATATATTGCCATCAGCAGCCACACCAACCATTTCTTCATAGCCACCCCTCACCTTCTCATCTATTACCATCATTGTACAATGTCCATGTGAAGAACTCATGAATATCCTATGAATATCTCCTACTTTTTCTTAAATTGTCTACATCCGATTCAGCCAAAAATGTCCGACACCCTATGTGCCGGAATACCATTACAAAAATGACCTACTCAGGTATAAAAAACCTACCTATAAGGAATCCAAAAACAAATTTTGAGGAGTAACTTTGTAAATTTGCCATGATTTCTTCCAGTAATCCATCTACACTCGAATAAAAAAATTCTTACTCTAGTTGTCTACCATATTTTGCATACACTTTTACTTTTTTAAAACCATCGGTATTGAACTACCGTAAACATTCCACCCATTTCTTTCGTCATATTATTGGCAGTATGGTGAGGAATATGGCAGTGGAATGGCCAATTCCCCGGATTGTTCGCCATAAATTCAATGTCCCAGGTTTCCCCCGATGCCACAGGTATGGTATTTTTCCGCATACGAGTGCAGGGTGCAAGCATATTGCCATCCGCAGCCACCACAGTAAACTGTTGTCCATGTAGATGAATTGGATGCTCCAGCATCGCTGGGTTGGCTAAGCGTATACGTACGTTTTCGCCGCAGTGCACCGCCAACGGCGAAGTGGCTGGAAAACAACGCCCGTTCATGGTGAAAAACTGCAAGTCATCGTTCATGGGATTTACTTCATAATAGCCTGGCTCCAGTACTCCCATAGGCAGGCCTTTCACCGCAAACTCTTGCAGCATGATAAAATAATCGTAATCAGTACCTGCACTATCTGGATCCAATATGACTAAGCCGCCGGCCAATCCCATCATTCCCTGCCAGCCAACATTGTAATGAGTGTGATACATATGCGTCCCCGGCGGATTGGTAACCTGGAACTGATAATCAAAGTAACTGCCTGGCTTAATCTTCGGGGAAGGCTCTACATCAGGAACTCCGTCCATGTTGTTAGGCACATCCAACCCATGCCAGTGAACACTGGTGGGCTCTGGCAGGCCATTATACACCCGAATATTAACATAATCACCGGGATACACCTGGATAGTCGGCCCGGGAATACTCCCGTTATAGCCCCAGCCACGAATCCAAATTCCCGGCAACAATTCCCGTTCCACAGGTTCAGCCACTAATTCAAAGTATTTTACACCATGCCGCATAACGTAAGGTACATTCAATAAATCCGGGCTAGTGACCATTTTCTGTCACTCTCCTCATGCATTTACCATATTCTATGCTCATAATGCTAAAACGGTATCTTTCACCAACTAGTGGAAGAGCTGCCGCTAAACCAAAAGACCAGGATTGCTCCTAGTCTTTTGTGTGCTTTTATTCCAGTTCTTTTTTCATGCGCTGATACTCATCCGTTGTAATTTCTCCTTTGGCATATCTCTGTTTCAATATCTCCAAAGCGTCAGTCCTTGGCTCATTTTGGCTGCCACTACGGAACAACGCCTTAAATAGCCAAACCGCTGCCATAATAATAAGAGCGGTAAACGCCAGATGAACGATTATGCCCATACCCATGCCCAGCCAACCGAATGGACCGCTAAAACCATACCCCATCATCATAGTTCATGCACCTCCTTTGTATTAATCCTAGTATAGCTTAACATTATGGAGTTTTTATGAAGAAACTGTGCGTTTTTGATGTAAATTGATAAAGGCCACCTCTACTAATACCGCTGGGCAGTCTGCTTCTCGGATCACCTGAAAATTTGCTTCCTTCACGCCCCAGTCAGAGGTGTTCAATTCCGCCACCAACCTAGTGTGAATGCAGGCAGCCTTTGCCCTCGTATGCTCCCCGGCACTAAAGCTGAAATGACCAAAAAGCAAAGCAGCCCTTCCTACAGGAAGGGCTGCTTTGCTTTTAACGAATTATTTTAACTTTTATTGTCCCATATGTTGCATATGTTGCATATTTCCACCAACAGCATTAGGATTCCATCCCATAATAGTTGGATCAACCATCCCAAAAATCATGGCTACGTGAGCAACAACGAGAAACACGGTCAATAGAATGAAATGGAGCTTCATCTTTTCATCATCAGATTTGCTCTTGCCGATTACACCGAGTTCCAACAAAGCAATACCAAACAGCGGAATTACACCACTGAGATAAGCCCCTACCGCGAGTATATCAGCAATGCCGCGCCACTGAATAGTAGGAACAACAGTGGTTGTTAAGTTGAGAAAGACGCCTAGAAAGTAAAACCCTAGAAAAATACCAATCACCTTATTGGCTGTTCTCCATCCACCAGCATTGGACCCACGAAGGAAGACTGTGAAAAATTCAGTTGCAACAAGTGCTTCTGCCAGAGCCACAGGAATAACCATATACAAAATTAAATTCCAAGGCTGATTGACAGCCAGCAATTCCATATAATGTGTCATAACCATAACAATAAACACCATCCTTAATAAACTTATATTGATATTATACAAATAAAATGTGAAGATCTTGTGAAGAAACGATGAAGAACTTATGAAGTTGTGCAGATTTCATCCTGCTAACATAGATTCAGCCCCCACCCTGAGGCTGCTCTCCTTGATGATGTGACAATCACTAAAATACTTATCTAACTTACGTACGATTGATATCGCTGACGACCTCTTTTCGCGGTTGAGATATAAAAACGGATGCCATCCCTGGCATCCGCCTAACTATTAAGCAACTACAACATAGCCAGCCTCTTCTACCGCTTGATGAAGATCGGCAATCGCGGCAAAACCTGTCACCACTGCTTCTTTTCTGTCCAAATCAACATAGGCGCTTGCAACGCCTGCAACTTCTTTAAGAGCATTCTCAACGGCCATCTTACAATGACCACAAGACATTCCTTCGATTTTTATTACTGTTTCACCAGTTTGACCCATTTCATATACGTAATGTCTGCCCAGACATACATTAGGTCAGGGTTAAAGTGGGCAGTAAGTCGCTTTGGCCTATTAAGAAAATGATGCCAACTGCAATACTATATAACGCCGTAGTGCTTGCTAATATTACATAGACTTTTGGATTTTTTGCAGCTTGTGCATAACCATTTAAGAGAAGAAGGATTAACACAGTTTGCGCTATAAATAAACCAATAATAAATGCTAACACGGCTGTAAGTCCTAAAGCTACCGTACCAGCTCCTGCGGCCGCAGTAAATAATAAGATTTGTGTTCCAGTTTCTCCTCCAATTCCGTGAAGTATTCCTATACAGCAAGCACTACGAGCACCCAGGTCAACTGAAAAATCTTGCTGCACTGGAGTACTTGCTGGTTTAAATTTTGATTTTAACCAATATGATATTTTCCTTATCCCCATAAAAAGCAATGTCCATCTACTAAGTAATACTTGCTCATCCTTCCGATTAAAAAGAGCCACAATTAACCAAATGCCCAAGCCAATTAAGGTAGCCCCAACAATACGTTCTATAACTCCATCTACCCACTCTGGTAATACATTTCCGAGTAAAATTGCAGCACTACCGAATACTAAATTAACCAACGCATGACCCATTACATAGTAAAGTGATAAGAAGAAACTTTTTTTCTTCGTATCTTCTGCTCCAATAAAATCGGTGATAGCGGCGATATGATCCCAATCGATTGCATGCCTAAGCCCGAGTACAAAACCTAACCCAATTATAGCGCCAATTTCGGCATTCATCTTTTTAATCTCCTTTAATTCAGCCCACAGGCATCTATCTCATGAAATTATATTATAGTATGACCCGTTTAAAACTAGTGTTTTTTAGCTTTATGCACGATCAGTTGATCAATAGCATCTTTTAGATGCTGTACATAAATATCCTGGATAGCTAGATTTTCGCCCAAGCCGTGGAAATATATATCAACATTAAACCCAGCTTTAAGTAATTGGGATTTAGCAGAATCTTCTTCATCACCAGCCATGTCTTTAGTGGCATGGTCGCCAGCTACCAGCATAAATGGCAACAAAGTCACGTTCTTCACCTTTTTACTTTTCAATTTTTCAATAACGCTATCCAGTGCTGGGAAACCTTCGACAGTATACACAAAAATATTATTCAACCCGGCTTCTTCTAATTTTATTTGTAAAGCGGCATAAGCAGTATTAGCAGGATGTACTCCCCCATGACCCATAAGCACTATCGCTTCCTGGTATCTTAACTTAGGTAGTTGCGTTTCAACAGCCTTAATGGCAATCAGGTAATCGTCTGGGTTGCCTTTCTGTCCCATATAATAAAGCAGTGGACGGCCAAGAGTAATCTTATCAAACACTTTAGTATGAGCAAAATGTACAGAAACCTCTCTTAACTTTTCATATTCTTCAGCAGCGGCCACATATAGTGGCTGGATGAATACTTCTTTATATCCCTCAGCTTGCAATCTTTCAAGCGCTTGCTTTTCCGTATCAATTAGAATACCATCTCGCTCAGCCAATTTCTTAATGACAATACGGGAAGTAAACGCCCGACGTACCTCGTAATTAGGGAAGGTAGCTCTGATTTTGCTTTCTGTACTTTCAATGGCCATTTTCAACGTATCAAGATAAGTAGTTCCAAAGCTAACAACTAAGATAGCCCTTTTATCCGCCAAACAGTTGACGGCGCTAGCTGCTTCTTCCATTATAAATTCCTCCAATTATTATAGCTAAATACCAAATGATGAATATTGGGGTAGATTTTCATGCAACATACTAACTTCCGCTCCCCAAGATGGAATCGTCAATACACTACGTAAAAAAATAATCTCCCATCCAAGAACGGGAGACGTAATATAAGCCAGGCAAAGTTATAACGATAAAAATCCCTGCGAAAAAAACGCAACGATGAAATATTGTACAACAGCATTACTTAAATCCCCTCCCCATCGCTCGTGGGTAAACGGTGACTATTAAATAGGCAGTTCTTCTGACTTAGGATCGTAACATTCCTGCGCCTTCCCAAAACTATTATTTCAGTGACATCATGCAGGTTTGCTCCCCTTTACAGCGGCGGGACCGTGTTGGATTTACACCAACTTCCCTATTAAGCCCGTAGGCACCTATCTTACTATATTTAGTTAAGAAAATCCTATTTAAAGTTACTATCAATATCTAACGTTGTCAAGCTTTTGTTCAATACAAACCGTGTATCAAAACTTTTTACTTATCCTGCTTACTCCCAACTAGGCCCCTTCGACCTAATCTGGGGAAAAAACGTGGAGTCACTGCAGCATAGGCGGCATAGTCTTCACCAAATTGTTCCATTGCTTCCCGTTCTTCTTGCCTAGCCAACCAAATATACATCCGCACAAGAATAGGGAACATGGCCAGTGTTAACAACGTCGGCCACTGCAGCAGGAAGCCAAACAGGATCACGATAAAAGCAATGTATTGAGGATGACGCACATAGGCATAAGGCCCACTTATTGCGATTACGCCTCTACGCTGGGCGCTATGCAAAAATCTCCATGTAAAACCGAGAAAGATAAGCCCCCCAAAAATAAACCAGTTACTTAGTTCGTGAATAGGGTTATGATGTGGGTCACCTACCAGCCCCAGCAATGTATACCAAAGGTGTCCGGCATCATGAGAATAGAGATTGATTTGTGGATAGTGGCTCCCCAGCCACCCGGAAAGTAAGTAAATACTCAAAGGAAAACCATACATTTCTGCAAACAGCGCTACAATAAAAGCGGAAAAGGTACCAAAGGAACGCCAATCCCGCCCAGAACGCGGACGAGTAAAACTAAAAGCAAAAATAATAAAGATAAGCGAATTGATGACCACAATTGGCCATAGTCCATAATCTGACATGTTATTCAGTCTCTCCTTTCCGATACCACAACCATAAGCTGCTAGCAAGCATTGCCGTTAACAGCGCTGTCATTTGCGCCACTTTAAGACCGCCAAACATTAAACTATCCGTGCGTAAAAATTCCAAACCGAACCGAGCCAGGGAATAGAGAATGAAATAGGTTATTGCTACCTGTCCATCAAACTGTTTCCGACGGAATATATACAGTAGAACGGCTAGAATCATGAGATCAAACCCAGCCTCAAATAGTTCCGCTGGCACCAATGGCATTGCTCCCCATGCTTGATATGCGGGCGTTCCAGGCTGATAGACAACGCCATACCAGGCAGTTGTCGGTTTTCCATAGGCATCACCGTTTAATAAACAGCCAATACGCCCAATAGCCTGCCCTAGGATAAGACCTGGTGTACTAATATCGGCAAAACGCCGGAAGGATAAACCTTTACTTCGGAAATACCATCCCGCCAGCAATAAATTGGCTATCACCGCTCCCTGAATGGAGAGACCTCCCTGCCAAAACATCAACGCATACAAAGGATTGCTGCTATAGTCTTGCCAAGAGAAGACAACTTCCCAAACGCGTGCTCCTAAAAATCCTGCTATTACACCATATAAAACATATTCTTGCAACAGCTCTGCCGAAAACTCACTGTTTCTTGCTAGGCGTGTCGCTAGCCAGAAACCGGCAAATACTCCTAAAGATACCATAAGTCCCCAGGCGCGAAATTCAAAACTACCAATACTTAATAAGATGGGATACATGGTTCTTCCCCCCGTTCTATATCCTTCGCCTATTCTAGGCTACGTTAATTTCATCTACAACTAAGTGGAGTTATGCCCGCTTTCCAACAGGAATAACGGGCAGCTCCATGTATATAAAAGACCTCCTGGCAAACCAAGATGATCTGTCATGTCCATTACTATTAATCCATCGGTCTCATTATCCAAGCTGGCGCTCTACAACGCCAGCTTTTTGGATGAACAAGAAATTTTCAACATCCCTTTCATTGTCTGCTATATTGATCTTGATCCACGTCGGGTGCACTAGCTGGTGTACTGGACCTGGAAGACAGATTATTATTTTGCTCATTAGCGTCTACCGAATTCACTAAATCGCGCATAATCTGGCGAAGTTCTGGATCACTTGCCAGCATTTGCTTCATCGTGGCCTGCATTTCTGGATCTTTCATCATGCCTTTCATTGTCTGCTGCATATCACTGCTTTTCATCATATCTGCGCATTGTTTTTGCATTTCAGGCGAATTCATCATTTCCATGCTACCCATTTGCCCATTTTCCATCATTTTGCCTTGCATAACTGGTGGTTTCTCAACAGTTTTCTCCGCCGCACTTCCCACATTAGTACCCATTAGCAAACCAGCGGCAGAAATTGCAAATACCCCACCCATAATCCAACCTGTCATTCTTTTTTTCATAATTATTTATCCTCCTTCAAAATCTTATTATCAATTACTAAGCCTTATAGGCTTAGGGTAAGTAACTCAAATCAAAATTAAACTCCCACCAAACTATATTGAAACCAAAGGCCTCTGCGCTCTAAAATCTGCCGTACCTGTCCAGTAGTAATTAAGGTACGCGAGTCGTACAGCGAATAGCGTTTTTTCAACAAGCGCTCTAGCTTTGTTGTAATAGCGAAAAAATTCTTTGAATCTGCTTTTTCATACGCTTCAACAATCAATGCTTCCATAGCACTTCGCCTCCTTACGTCTTATATTTTAAATGTCAGTGTACTAATCCTAACTAGGTTGCTTTTCATCCTCCGCTTTTTTACCCATGCTCCTCATCATGAAAAAATGCATCAGTGGGCACATAAGAAGCACTAGGTAATTTGCTGATCCTTCATAGCCACTTTCTTTGAACAGCAGAACCAGACCGAGGGGAGCCAAGCAGCATACCATCATCATCACCATATGCTTCCAGCCACCACCACACCCCTGATGCTGCGCTTGGCTGGTATCTTGTTCCTTGGTTTGTGGCACTTGTTTATATTGATCCATCCTATTATCCTCCCCCTATTAAGAATGCATAATCATCGCTATTGCCATAAAGACTGTGCCCCAAGCACCCCATTGCAGTAATGTCAACACTCCCTTTTGCCATGGAGTATATTCTTCTATACTATCTTCGCTTATTTCCGGCGATTTATTGTTTTCCATTTTGTATCCCTCCATCTAGCTGATGAACTTTGTATTGTCCTTATCTTACCATGCTGTTGTGAAGAACCTATGAAGAACTTTTGAAGAACTTCTGATTTTTTTAAATGCTAAAAAAAACTCTGTACTTTCTTTCATAGAAAAAGCCTCGGCATTGCCGAGGCTACGTTTTTGCAAACAAAGAACCTATATTCACGAAACTCAGTACAAAACCATTCACTGACCAATATTTACAAGAATTTTGATCTGACGTTTTCCAGGTCAATCGCAGCAAGATTATCAACCACTTCGATAACACCAACAATTTTACGGTCCTTATAAATCCCAAACGTACCAACCTCATCTTGCCGAAAGTCTATCTCTTTTATTTCTTGCTTTCCTACAAATGAAGAAACGACCTTCTTCTGTTTGTAATCAACAATATTCCAGTCGCCAGTGGCATTATCAAATTCGGTGAGGTCGAATTTGATTTTTGCCAAGGCTTGTTTATTGATAACGACCACTAGTGGTTCAAATTCATACCCGATACCTTTTATCGATACGGTTTGAAGATTATTACTGATTGTGGCTTTACGAATAAGCCTTTCTGTTGAAACCTTAGCAATATCATCGCCATAGATACTTTCGACTTGCGTACCACCGGTGCTGCAGCATCCGCCTACTGATGAGGCAACAGATGTTTTATCTTTAGTAACATCAATGGCGCTGACATCATCCACCACCTTAATCACGCCTCGAATCATTCCCATCCAACAACTAAAGTTTATGTCTTGATCTTGTGGAGTAAATTCAATGATGTTTTCCCCAGAAGATAATTTTTTCTTACTATTTAAAGAAGGGATGATAATCTGGTTATTACAAGAGTTAATTTGTTCACCATCAACAATCCATTTCACTGGAATCCCCTTCTGCACATATAACACGTTTGGTGTGTAGCCTCTATTATTTGCCGACATGCGGATGGTTTGCACGCCATTATCAATTTGTGCCTTTGTTACCATAGAAGTTCCGTTAGTGCCTTTTGCTGTTAAATCCGAAAAGGGAAGATTCAGCCCCGCAATTGCTAAACCACGATTCGTCATTACTACACCTAACACAATCACAAGGACACCACTTAATTTCATAATCCGTTTCGTTGAATCTTTACTAAAAAGACTTGTCAATGTTCCAAAAGAAAGCATTAACGGCAATGTACCGAGAGCAAAAACCAGCATGGACGAAGCCCCCTGTAACACACTGCCTGTGCCCAAAGCATAAAGCTGCATCGTTTGGAGGGGACCGCAGGGCATCAATCCATTTAGGAGTCCAACCAAAAAAGGAGCCTTTACTTTCTGGTTTAACGAATATGTAGGTAATGGGATTTTTACATACTTCCTCAATATGCTAAATCCAGCCATATTGAGGCCCATAACTATCATAAAGATACCGGCAAAGATTGCAACACCAGACATAAAGCCAATTGACACAGTAAGAACCGATCCAATCCCACCGACGATACCGCCAAGTACCGTATAACCTAGTATCCGGCCCATATTATAGTGCAACGATGGTAGAAATAATTTTAAATTCCCTTTGGCTTCATTACCTATACTTTGTGACAACATGATGCCGCCACACATACCAACACAGTGTAAGGAAGTAAAAAGCCCAATCATAAACAAAACAAAATAGGTAACTTCTCCCTTGAGTTTTGACCCCATATCGAAGTTACCTGTATAGTTACCTAACAGGAGAACGGCTAGAAAGACAATTAAAATACCTGCAACGCTCTTAAACTTGCCCGCTGACTGAGTCCTATAACCAATGGTATAACCTATATTACGAATTATCTTACTAAATTCTTCAGGATTACATGTAACGGAATCATATTCTATATATACCATGTTCTCAGCATAACTGGCCCTAACTTTCTTAACCCCTTGTACATTGCGTATTACTTTTTCAATTCGTCCTTCGCAGGATGAACAATGCATATCCTGTATTGGAATCTTTTTAGCAATTGTACTCATGTAATCACCTCACTGGTTTTATAGCCACTCACTACTCTCAATCATAAATATTGTATTCTCCCTCTAACATATATAGGATGAGAGCACTTCAATTAGAACACTAGCCCTATTTTGTCCCAAATTACAACATTTAAACGGTTTAGGTTAAGTAAGAAAAGTTACCGAATAATCGGCAGCTTTTTTTGATCCGTCGTTTATTTTACGACCTTAGCCTATATATCTTGAAATAGAAGTATCAAAGAAAAAAGATTGTTTCACCTAAGCTATTTCCGTGCGTAAAGTTGAAAAACCAGAGAAGAAACCGGCTTATCCGAATTCATTCTCTGGTTTTTCATGATTTTTTTATTTTAAGTTTTGCACCAGTTTTTTCAATGATTGAGCCAAATCATCATTTAGCTTGGTCAAAGTTTCCTTGTCAATCGGACTTTTTTGTGACCCAGCTACCTCAGGGTTCAGACTTCTTTCGATTTCCTCATAAAGGTCTGCATTACGTGGCTTCACGCCATCCTCGAAGGTGCTCCAAATTTCCTCTAATTTGGGACCTACTTCTTTAATTTTAGCTTGGTCTCCCGCATCAATCGCCTTTTTCAATTCACTAGTAAGGCCAATTAACTGTGTCGCACCATTTTTAACTTGATCAGCTGGAATTAGCTTTTGTGCCAGATCATACAAATCTTGTATCAATTGGTCATTAAGTTTTGAAATAGCATCTTTATCAAAAGATGAAGCCTTTGTACCTGCCACGATTGGATTCAAACTTTTTTCAATTTTCTCGTAAATTTCAGGATATTTCGGTTTAATTCCATCCTCTATCTTAGACCAGTTCTCTTCTAATTTCGGCCCGTATTCCCTTACTTTGGCCTCATCGCCAGCTATAGCCGCTTTACGTAGCTGCCTAGCCGTCTTTAACAATTTGGTTAATCCATCTTTTACTGTGGCGTCGGAAGGAACTTTATCCGCGGTAGATTGGGTCGATTTTGTAGCGGTTGCTTCCTGTTTATCAGCAGATACACCTTTTGATCCACAACCAGTCAGCGCAAGGGTAGTGAGAAGCATAAGTATTACAAACAATGTAGCATTTTTCGAAGTAGTAGTTTTCAATGAATTGACCTCCATTTTTTTGTATTCGTTAGTTTTTAGTTCGTAGCAATCCTTTTGCCCTTTCTCTTGCGGATCTCGTTGACAATCAAGAAAGTAACAGCAAACAAGGCAATTGCCAACTGGGGAACCGCACTCTGCCAAGAAGGGAAAAATCCGAGAAAATCAATCGTTGGTAGAATCGTTGCGTTCGAAACAGGCACGATACCCGCTAACTGTAAGCCATGTACTCCAAGTCCCATAAATTTAACACATAGGTAGAATACAATTACGCTGGAAACTAGGAAGAAGGGACGAATGGGTAATTTTACGCCTACAAATAGCATCAAATAAGCAATGACAGTAAGAATGCCGCAACCGACAAAAATCCCAAACAGTAGCTCTTGTGTGCTGATTTGATTAATCATTCCAATGATGAAAAGGACTGTCTCAGTACCTTCTCGGAATACGGCCAAGAATGAAAGTACCCCTAGGGACATTACCCGTCCTGTACTCAAAGCGTTTTCGGTTTTCCCCTTAATATACCGGTTCCATTCCTCCATATTGGAATTGCTATGAAGCCAGTAACTCATATAAAGCAACATTACCGAGGCAAAAATCCCCGTCCACCCTGCTATTAGGAAATTGTTTTTCCCAAACGCACCAGAGGTAAAGACCAATTTGATGACGATTGCCAAGATCGCACTAAGAATTACCCCAGCAAGAACACCGGCCCAAACCCAACGCTTACCTTTGCCATCCTTTGATTTATTGACAAAGGCAAGCAGTGCGCCAACAACCAGTAATGCTTCCATCCCCTCTCTGAGCGGTATCATGGCTGCATCCCAAAAGGTATATGATGATTTTTGTGCCAAGGGGGTAAGATAGGCGATCATAGTCTCTACAAGGGCTGCCGCATTATCATACTTTTGATCGGCAATCATGGCATTAATGACAACCATGTCCCGTTCCGAATCGTTATAGATGGAAGAGGATTGGGCTACAACACTTCCCTCAACACTCAACCACGTTTCTCGTACTTTAGTTATCGATTCAAGCGACTTTGCCTGATCCTGCTTTTGAATATTCTCTTTCATTTGCTGTAAAAGCTCGACGAACTCAGAAAGAGTAGCGTCTTCTTCTTTCGAATCGGCGCCTTTCTCATACTGACCAAGAATATACTTTTCAGAAACTTGCTGTAAGTTTTTAAGTGCTGTCAATGCATCTTCCTGCTTATTAAGCATAAATGCATATTCAACCTGGCCCATTTGGGTTTCGATATCACGGTAAGCAAGTTTTGAATCCGCTTTTACTGTATCCTCTATATCAAGCCATTGATCGTGGAATTGATCATAAGCCTTTTTGGAAGACACCAGATCTGTTTTTGCTTTATCAAGGGCTTGATCGATATACGGTTTTGCCTTGGTCATGTTCTGAGCACCATCACTTGCAGCATTCGTAACATTTGCCCCAAAAGGCACGATGAAAATTAGTAGGAACATTATTAAAATAAAAAAACGTTTTCCCATGGACTCCCCTTTCTTTTTTGTATGTAATAATCAATACTAATAATCATTATCAATACGTTGGCGTATTTTTGCTAAATAACAATCGTTCGAATGTAGATTTAAATTTATCTTTTGTTCAATCTATACCATAGTCCCACTCGAACTTTCCTTATTTGGGAAAAATATTCACACCCTCTGATAATAGTAATGACAATAGTGATTTACATCAATACATGCTCTTTCGCCGATAATGATTTTCATTGTCATATTTGCAATTATAATGTCGAAGTTTGTCTTCGTCAAGATAAAAAATTAAAAAAACATATAAATTCATAGAATATATTTCAAAAAGATTACTAGTGATCCAAACAATCTTTTGTCTCTTTCTGTCTTGAATGAGGACTTGTAAGCAAGGTGGCCAAAGGAAAGGGCAACCAGCGAAGTTTATCTCTTCCGTTGATTGCCTTCATTTTTTCTGTTTTTTATTTTTTCTTCATTGCTTGACCGCAGCAGTGGATTTCTGGATTGCCACCAGCTTTAGTCACTGTCACTTCATTTCCACAGAGTTCACAAACTAATACTTCACCTAATTGAGCCATTAATAGAACCTCCCTATTTTTAATTTTTTTATCATCTAGCAGTTTTCTTTACAGAGGAACTTGCTTTGAATGAACTAAATAGATTTCCTAATGAATAGGTGTTACTTCCTGATAGAATCAACGCCACTGCGATAGCTAGTAACGATATATCAAACTCATACCCACCAATAAATCCTTTGCTCATTTTGACGGAAAAAATGGCTCCTAACATAACAAACATAATTCCAGCTGCTGCAGTGCGCGTAAACAATCCAAGAATCAGGAATGCGCCACCTACGGTCTCAATTGTAGTCACTACATAGGCAAGTGCGGCTGGCAATCCTATTGAGCCAAACCATTTAACAATACCCTCAAATCCAGCTATTTTTTGTAATCCATGAGCTAGAAAAATGATTCCTAAAGCGACACGGAGCACAAGCATACTCCATTCATAATAACGTTTTGACATTTTACTTCCCCCTATTTTCTATTTCATTTAGTTAGTCAACCTTTCTCCTAAAAAGGATACGGCTACTTTTATTTTTTTCTACATTATTTTATTGGAATCTTCTGCCGTAAAAATACCTACCCCTACCCCTTCCATTCCTTTGACCACAAAACCTTTGCTTATAATATTGCGCAAAGCCGCTCTGCCGCGATGAATTCTTGATTTTGCTGCATTGGTATTAATATTTAAAATACTGGCAACCTCGGGAACGGGAATTCCCTCAAGATCATGCAAAATAAGAAGTACTCGCTGAGTTTCCGGCAATTTTAAAATTGCTTGCTGAACTAGAAATTGTTTATACTTAGTTTCACACATTTTATCTGGATCTTCATTAGGACGTTCAATCGGCAGCATGACTCCTTGGAGACTTTCCTCCCACTCTATCTGATTGCTAGTTCGGCTTCTTTTTTTACGAAAATTAAAACATACGTTAGAACTCAATCGATAAACCCAAGTATATAAACTGGACTGCCCCTTAAAATTTCGCAAAGATCGATGTACTTGGAGCAGAATTTCTTGTAGGGCATCCATAGCATCGTCATGATTTCCAAGCATCCGGTAAGCCAAGGAATAGAGTTTCGTTTGATATTGATTTGTAAAAAGTTTTAATGCTCTCTCCTGATCTCCGACCTTATAAAAACGAATTATCTCCTGATCAACCGTCTTTTCATTCTCACTCATATTCTATCCTTCCTTTTATCTTCAATGAATCATGCCACTTGGCTGGCAATATTTCAAAAAATCTTCGTCCTTCTCATTATAACCTGAATCTAAAAATTCAACGATCCCCATGCCTACACCAGGCAACTTTTCATAAGCCCGAATATGCCCAGGAGTCTGTGACCCCATTACTCCTAGCAACATAAACAAGTCACGGAAATTCCCTTCAGGTTTTGCTATCTCTATTAATTCCTGATCAATCTTCAAAACGTCCATCCCTTTGCCTTCAGAAAGTAGCTTAAGCACCCGACGATCAAAGGTCTCATGCTCTAATCGCATTTTGCCATTCATAAAGCAGGTAAGGTCGTGGGAAAGGGAACCCGAAATAAGAAATAGCACTTTCCCCCCCCAATTTCTTAGTGTATGTCCTAAGGTTCTTCCCCACCGGAAAGCACAGAGCAATGAACCTGAAACAGAAAGGGGAATTACAGGAATGTTTTTCTCTGGAAACATGAAGTGTAATGGAATAGCAATGGCATGATCAGCACCATGTTTGCTACTGCTAGGAAAGATCAGATTTTTTTCACCTGCTTGTAAAAGTAAGTTAGCCAATTTAGGATTTCCCAAAACGTCATATTCAATTTTTCGGCGAAACCCGTAATAATCCATTACTGTTTCATGTTGCGATGAGTTATCTATGAAAAATTTATCGTTAGTCTGCCAATGGGTAGTGACAGCAACTACAGCCTCCACGCCCCACTCTTGCATCCTTTTGCCACTCTCTTGCAGAGCCTTTATAACAGGAGAGGATGGTTGGTCTATTTCATCTTCAAGCAAGGTTGGCGCATGAGGTACAATGATTCCATGAATATTAGACTCTATTTTCATTTTATATTTATCCTTTCTATCCCACTTTAATCTAGTAGAGTAAGTTACTATTTAGATATTGAATTCTTTCTATTATCTTAGTCACGAGAAAGCCTAAAAAAGATACGGGGATACTAAAAAAAATCTAAAATAAAAAAACTGCCGGACACCGACAGCTTTTTTATTACGGTACGTTGTTCTATATCCTATTAACTTTTGGGGAACTTGCCCTACAACTATTTCAATGTTAATACTTCAAAAAGGTTAAACTCTGTATCAAAATATAAAAGCCGATTTTGCAATACTTCACCGATGCCTGTTAAAAGTTTGACTACTTCTTGGCATTGAATTGCCGCAGCCAAAGCAGGAGTAGTTGCTGGATTTCCTAGCTGGGTCTCAATGCCTTTTTCCCCTCTACTATCTTTTTTATAGATCCTTTCCAAACCTACATCTCCAGACAACAGAGTAGTCACTTGCCCTGTGAAGCCAGCAATTGCACCATGTACAAAAGGTAAACCAAGTTCCCTTGTTATTTGGCTGAGTAGCAAGCGATCACGAATATTATCTAAAGCATCCACTACCACATCCACATCCGCCAGTAGCTCCTTGGCATTTTCCTTAGTGAGCATTTGAGGTATAGCTTCTATGATTATATCGGAATTAATAGCAGCAATCCGTTCTACTGCGGCAATTGCTTTATTTACCCCGATATTCTGTTCTGTCGCTAACAATTGGCGATTCAAATTATGAACCGCAAAGCTATCTCCATCAATCACTCTTATAAAACCTACACCCTGACGAGCCAATAATTCTATAATATTACCACCTAAACCGCCCGCCCCAACAATGACTACTTTCCCACGTAACAACTTTTGCTGCCCAGCCACTCCAATTGTGCCAATATTTCTTTGGTACCTTTCTGGGGTTTCCCCCTTCTCTAGCTTATCTAGACTACTATTACTCCCTATCATTTAACCACCACCTACAGCTGGGAAAAGTCCTACTCGATCTCCCTCTTGCAGAGCGGAGTCTAACGTACTACTAACACCATTTATCATAATAATATGAACCTCTGCCATATCAATCTTCATAGTGTTAAGTAAATCACTAACCCTACTGTCTGCCTGCACTTCAACCGATGACACCCCTGCAATCCAAGAAGGGTAATATCGCCTTAATGTAGCATATAACCGTACCTCTATGTACAATACTATCCCTCCCTATTTTACTCCTGTTTAATAAAACCTAATAGGACACGGTATGGCCCTGGCGTACCTGGGGGCACTAAAGCCACACGATCGCCAGGACAAATAATCGCATCAAAGGGGAGAAAAGCTTTTCCATTTATAAATATGATCTCAACGTCCTTCTTTGGAATATCCAATATTCCTAGTAGTTCGGGGCCTGTTACTTCTTTCTCTAAACTAAAAAAATAAGGATTTGACCAATTTCTCTTTTTAAATAAAGTAAATAGTCCCATAAACCCTCGGAGTTCAATCATATCAGGCATCAATCCCGCCCCCAGAATTCAAATAAAACGACTTATTCTCATTATTGAAATATATAAAAAACATTTTGAAACGCGAAGACGCGAGGACGGCGAAGAATAAGAACTAAAGCAATATCCCTTCGTACATCTTTGCGAGCTTCGTGTTTCAACGTTTTTCCTAGAACTTTATCACTAGATTGTTAAAAATTAAATACAGTGTCTAATTCTGCTTTTGGCACATCAAATGCTACATTATGAGGCGGTAACAGTTCTTTTCTAAAGAAGTCAGGTAAATCGTCAGCTCCACCACCAATACCTGCTGAAGCATTAAAAGCCCGTTCCTCTCTGAGCACTTGTTTACCCATTTCTAGATAATCACCAATCGTCTTATCCCACCCATAACGAGCATTGCACATCTCAACAATCCCCTCTAGACCTTCTGGAATATCCAAAATGGCAAAGGCAACAAATAGACAAAGGCCTGTGCTATCGATGAAAGCGGTAGCAATCTGAAGATTACGAGATAGCTCCACTTGTCCTTCTGGTTTTAGGGGATCTACTTTTCCACCTACACCAAGAATATTAGCTGTTACTGAATAACCAGCCGTATGATCTGCTCCCATGGTAGTCGTCGCATAGGTAACACCAACACCTTTAACAGCCCGTGGGTCGTAAGCTGGAATGGCCTGCCCTTTTACTGTTGGAACTCTACGCACACCAAATACTTTCCCCGTGATTTCTGCGCCAGCACCAAGAATCCGTCCTATAGGCGTTGCTTTTCCTAATTCGTGGATTAAGTCAATGGCAGCCTGGCTATCTCCAAATTTAATATAACCTGCTTCCATTGCCACTCCTATAGCCACCCCTGTATCAATGCTATCTACACCATAATCATCACACAAACGATTCATTAAAGCTATATCATCAAGATTATCAACACCTAAATGGGCGCCAAAGGACCAGCAGCTTTCATATTCAAAACCACCCGTCAAAACTTCTCCCTTTTTATCTTTATAGATTTGAGAACAGCGAATGATACATCCTGGCGAACAGCCATGTCCCGTTTTCCCGCCCCGTTCATGAATGGTTGCCGCCAGTGTTTCACCCCCAATGTTATTTGCCCCCTCAAATCTACCTGAGCTAAAATTCCTCGTAGGCAATCCCCCCGCCTCACTTAGTATATTTACTAATACATCAGTACCATAAGCAGGTAGTGCTTGACTTGTAACAGGATGGGTCAATAGGGCATTGGCTAATTTTTTCGCCCCCGCTCTAAAGGCCGGTTCATCTACAAAGGGCACCATTTTTGTGCCGCTATCATCAGCTATAATTGCTTTAATCCCTTTACTCCCCATTACTGCACCCATACCACCGCGGCCAGCTTGACGGGTAGGATCGCCTTCCATATCAGTAAACCCAACACAAGCTGTTGCCATCTTGCGTTCCCCTGCCGTACCAATACAGCCAATGGCGATTTTTGCACCAAATTTTTCTTGCAGTTTGGCTACCGTATCATAAATATCTAGTCCTTTTAATTCAGGCATTTCCTCTAAAAACAATCCTTCACTACAGACTCGTATAATATAGGAGATATCCTTTTTGGGTAATCCTTCTACGATGATCCCTCTAATGCCAAGCCGGCCTAGTTTATGCCCCATTGCTCCGCCTACATTGCTTTCTTTAATCCCTCCGGTTAATGGGCTCTTCGCGCCTAATGACATGCGTCCTGCATTAGGTGCTCCTGTGCCTGATAGTAAACCAGTAACAAAAACAAGCTTGTTCCCCTCTCCTAGGGCATGATCTGTAGGAGATACCTCAGTATCTATAATCCGTGAACTAAGGGCACGACCTCCTAGTCCTTGGTATGGCGCACCGTCATCTTTTTTCACCGATAGATCAGCCATATTTATACGATAAAACATCTATTTTCCCCCTCCATACTTAGTAAGAGTCTTTTTTTACCGTAACCTGAATTATCCTTTATCAAATAAGCCCCCTCTCCGTAAAATACCAACCATAACTATCTAACTGTTTTCAGTTCTTCCCCTGGATAGTTACCTCTCTAACTTATTCGAATTTTTCAGTTTACTATATGTAATCAGTAATTATGCATATACCATGCCATTCATGCACATAGAAAATAAGCCATTCCCGATAAGTTAGGAAGTGGCTTATTGATGGTTTTTGTAACAATAGTGTCACTTTTTTGTCACCTATAAGCAACACAAAAGTGACACTATTGTTCTATTTAATTTTCTACACCATATAAATGCATCTTACGATAAAGGGTATTACGAGAAATTTTCAGTTCTCGAGCTACTTCACTCACATTACCACCATGCTTTGTTAAAAACAATATAATTTGCTGTTTCTCGGCATTTTCCAATATTTTCTTTCGCTCTATACGGCCAAAATTCCCTTTTAGAACCTGAGAAAATATAGCATCTAACGCCACTGGAGGGTTTATTCCTGCACAAATCTCAATTGGCAAATGCACTGCTGTAATCATCTCAGTTCCAGACAAATTTACAGCTCGTTCTACTACATTTTGTAATTCACGCACATTACCCGGCCAATCAAACTGCTGTAAGCATTCTATTACCTGAGGATCAGCGCAAAACTTACAATTCCTTTCCCTACCAATTCGCTCTAAGAAATTAGTAAATAGTAAGGGAATATCTGCCTTACGCTCACGAAGAGGTGGAATATTGACAGTAATCACATTTAGTCGATAATAAAGATCTTGGCGAAACCTTCCTTTTTTTACCTCTTCCATCAAGTTTTTGTTTGTTGCACAAATAATCCGTGTATTAATCGGAATCATCTTATCGCTGCCAATGCGTGTTATATTTTTCTCTTGCAATACCCTCAGTAATGCGATTTGTTGTTCTAGAGGCATATCACCTATTTCATCAAGAAAAAGAGTACCACCAGAAGCAAATTCGAATTTTCCTGGTTTACCACCTCGTTTAGCACCCGTAAAGGCACCTTCGGCATAACCAAATAATTCACTGCCAATTAAATCTTTAGGTATAACACCGCAGTTCATGGCTACAAAGGGACCATTCCTTTGTTTACTCCGGTTATGAATAGCCTGAGCAAAAATCTCTTTTCCTGTACCACTCTCACCTTGCAAAAGAATGGTAGAGGCGGTAGGTGCTGCCAACGAAGCCACTCGTATGGCTTCTACTATCGCCGCGCTTTCACCAATAACATCGCCAAATTGCAACGTGACTTGATAACCATTAAATCGATTTTCTAGATTTTGCGTTGGTTTCGGACGCAAAAGAATAACTCCACCAATTACTCGGCCTTGCTCATCTAGTAAAGGGTCACCGGATGCCAGGCAGTGAAACATACTATTCTTCGTATCAACTATGCATTCAATCTCTTCATAAGACTCTTTACTATGCAGCATCAACTGGGCTATTACATTTTTGTTGCCAAATAGACGATCCATAGGCATTCCTACTATTTCATGCTCTATTGTACTTAAAATATCTTTAGCAGCTGGGTTAATTTGTTTTATAATACCACATTCATCAACCATCAATACCCCATCAGACATGGTATTAAAAAGGTTTGTTAAACGCTTATTCGCCTCTGCCAATTCTCGATTTTTTCGTTGTATGGCAAGTTGCGCAGTAATGGCTTCTGCAGCAGCAGCAACCATACCCAACGTATGCAGATGGGAAGTATAGGAGGCACCCGACATATCCAAAATTCCAATTACTTGTCCTGTAGGATTAAAAATGGGTGCTGCAGAACAAGTTAGGCAATGATGTTTTTGGCAATAGTGTTCTGCCCCTGAAACCTGAACGGCTTCTTTTATCATTAAAGCGGTTCCAATGGCATTGGTACCTTCTCTTTCGCTCCACAAAGCTCCTTGAAAAAAATTGCTCGTCATAGGATTGTTCAATGTATCTTCATCACCGAACATTTCCATTATATAGCCTCGCTCATCAGTTAAAGCAACTACAAATCCAGAGCCCTCAACAAAAGAATATAGATTCATCATAAAAGGTTTGGCTATCTCTATAAGCTCTCGTTTCTCTAAGAGCATAGAAAACATGGCTGCTTCATCTAATTTGCTATGGATTATATTGCCATAAGGGTTAACACTAGCCTCATAACAACGCATCCAGGATTCAATAATTAGCGAACGAGTAGAATACTGGCCCTTTTCTCCCATGATAAATTTTTTCCAATCGGGAAGAGTATAATCTTGATAACTATTGTTAATCGTCATAATACCCACCTTATCACAATGATAAGAGTAAATTTCGCCATTATCTTGCTGACACCTGCAACAAGATAAGAAAAACGCTAGGCGTCCTTTTTGAACCACAAAGACACAAAGGGGTTCTATCCATATCGTTCCCATCTTCTTTGTGTGCCGCGATAGCGGCATTGTGTCTTTGTGGTTCAATCTTTTTAACTAGAAACTTATAAATTCTGATAACATAAGAAGAGATCACTCTTCCTATCAGCTTTACAGCTAAATTAAAGAGTGATCTCTTTTTCTTCTTATCCCACATAACCTAAAATACGAGAAATACGCAATGTACTATCTAATAATTTATCGACTACTTCTTTTTCAATAAAATCAAGAGAGAAGCGAGTGGCAATTCCTGAGATACTAATCGCAGCAATAACCTTTCCTGCCTTATCATAAATAGGGGCGCCAATACATCTTCCTTCCATTTCGCTTTCTTGCTTATCTAAGGCATAACCTAACTTCCGAACATTTTCCATCTCTTTAAGATAATCAAGAGGTTTCGTCAGGGTATTTTCCGTCCTTTTTTCCATACCTTCTTCTTCAAGAATGGCAAGTATCTCTGCATCTGTATGATGCAACAGCAGAACTTTGCCAAGAGCAGTACAATGTACAGAATTAGTCGTTCCTAGTTTAGCAACTAAACGTGAGGGATGAGGACTTTCTACCGTATCTACATATAAAACTCGCTTTTTCTGTAAAATAGCTAAATGGATCGTTTCTTTCGTAAACTCATTCAGTGACTCTAAATACTCTTTTGCCAAGTGTTTTATCTCAAACTCTTTTTCTGCCCACTGACTCATCATCAATAGTTGGTAACCAAGTCGGTAATTCCCATTGTGATCACAGAAAGCATAGTTTCGATTCTCAAGATTATTTAACAAGCGGTAAACGGTAGATTTCGGTAGTCCCGTATCTTCAGTAATTTTTTTTATACTAATGGGATTTCGGCTATTACCAATTACCTCTAATATATCAAATGCCCTATGCAATGATTGCACTTCTATTTTTCCCGCCATATCTATGCCCCTTCCTTGTACCTTAAAAAGCAACCCTTATCATTATTGTATTATATCATTTTTACTAGAGCAAGCTCATCGTTACAATTCAGTCAGCAAGAATAGCAATAGACATACATGATTACTTTTCGTAACCAGCTTATCCTATTTCTTCTTTTGCTTTCTGGACAGCTGCTACAAAGCGGCGTGCTGTTTCTGTAACCAAGGCATAATCACCAGTAGCGGCACCTCGTGTTAAATTACCGCCAACCCCTACTGCTACACAACCAGCTTTAAGCCATTCTCCAACATTATCTATGTCCACACCACCCGTTGGCATTAGACGTGCATGAGGTAATGGCCCTTTTAATGCTTTCACAAATTTAGGCCCCATCATTTCTCCTGGGAATGCTTTTAAAATATCTGCGCCTGCTTCCATAGCTAATACTGCTTCACGCACTGTCATGATTCCCGGCATTACCGGTACACGATATTTGTTACAAAGTTTTACGGTTTCCACGTCAAGGCAAGGAGATACAACAAACTCAGCACCACTTAAAATAGCTAATCTTGCAGTTGTAGGATCTAACACTGTTCCTGCACCTATCATTACGTCCGTACCCTTATATTCCTCTGCCAGTTCAGCCATAAGCTGGTGTGCTCTCGGAATGGTAAAAGTAACTTCAATTAATTTGATGCCACCAGCAACACAAGCTGCTACTGTTTTACGCGCTTCTTCATGGTTTGCACCACGTACGACAACTACTAAACTTTCTTCGCAAAGTCTCTTTATTACAATCTCTTTATCCATTTTTACCTCACTACCTTTTTATTTTTGTGCCATAAAAGCTGATAGACCTTTTCTAGTTGGCAGTCCATCATTATCACCAGGAGACATAACTGCCAATGCACCAATTGCAGCTGCCCGTCTTACAGCTTCTTGCAAGGATAATCCTTCTAGTAAAGCGCTCACTAGGCCAACAGCAAAACCGTCGCCTGCACCTACTGTATCTACCACTTTTTCTACTCTAAAGCCCGGCGTGTAAAATTGTTGCCCCTCTGAACTTGTATAAGCACCCTCGGCACCTAACTTTATTACAACAGTCTTCACACCAGCAGCATGATAAGCATCGGCGATTTCTTGTACAGTTTCTTTACCAGTAAGCAATTTTCCTTCTTCAATACCTGGAATCACAATATCAGCAAGGCATGCTAAATCGTTAACTACACTTGCCATTTCTGCTTTATCTGGCCAAAGACCAGGACGTAAGTTGGGATCATAGGAGATTTGTACGCCTTTTTCCCGGGCTTGTTTAATCAATTCATATACTACCTGCCGGCATCCAGCTGAAAGCGCTGGAGGAATACCGGTCAAATGGATATGATCAAATCCATGCCAATTAAGTTCAGCGATTGTGTTTAAATCCATGTGAGAAGCTGCTGAATTTCTACGTAAAGAAAAAACCTGAGGGTCACCAGTCGTAACTTTCTGCTTCCACTGCATACCAGTAAAATAATTAGCATCGTAGGTAGCATAAGATGTATCAATACCATTCTGTTGTAAAAATTCTTCTATCTGTTTACCGAAAGGATCATCACCTAGTTTTGTAATATAAGTAACTTGATGCTCTAAACGCACCATACCGATAGAAAAGTTAACTTCAGCACCCGCAACAAACCGGGAAAAATGTTCTACATCTTTCAATGCACCTTCCTGCTGTGCTACAAAAAGTGCCATAGGTTCGCCAATTGTAAGTATTTTACTCATATTTTACCTCCTAAATTCAACCGTAACATTATGATTTGTTTACCTGTTGTATTTTTTCAATTGTTTTTAGTAATAATTCCTCTGGTTCTTCCCCACAAGGAAACTCAATGCCTACAGGTACATCCTTAGGCAATAGGCTAAGAGCTGCCCGCCAGTTAATATGACCACCATCTAAGCTGCGTACTTGAGGCCCTTGCAGCGTCATTTCCACGTCTTTTAAGTGAATATAGCGAACAAAAGGATATAGTTTTACAGCATTATAAAGTGGTTCTTGACCAACAAAAACAAAGTTACCTACATCATAAGTAGCATATACAGGAATATTGTTTGTACGGCACGCTTCCACCAACGCTAGAATGGTCTCAACTCTGCCATTGGCAGGAGATTGATCGCCTTCTACAGTAACAAGCACAGTATGCCCACTAAGTATATTCTTAAGATCAAACAGTTCCTTTTGAGCAGTATCATCAAATTCACCTACAGCGAATTTAACACGTGTAGCATCAAGTACTCTTGCTTCGTGAAGCACCTCGAGCAAACCACCACGATCTAATTTACCTCGTTTAAAGAGCACTGCTGGAATCGAATAATATACTTCCAGACCAAGCTCTGCTGCCTTACTGCGCATTTGTGGCAGTTCCACGGCAAAGTCCTTGATCCATTCGCGCCGCACTTCTACTTTTTTCACGCCTAAAGATGCTACTTTAGAGAAAAGTTCAACCTGTCTCGTTCCCTTACTAACAGCATCAGCAAAAACTAATAGGTTAATCACAATATCTTTCGACATATTGCTCCTCCTCTCCTTTATTGGTTAAAGTCCGAATGCTTAATAAAAGAGGCATACAGAGAATGCCTCTTTTCATTAAGCCATATCGGATTTATGCTTGTTTTACAGCTTGCTCTTTTTCTTTCATATAGTTGCTCCACCAAGCTGTCAATATTGGAACCATAACGGATGTTACAATAACTGAAGTAGCAACTAACGTAGTAGCAGCTTGTGCAACTGGTTTAAATTCTGGTAGCATTTCACCAATAATGAGAGGATTGGTAACAGCTGCTCCCGCAGTACTGGATGCCGCAAGCCCTGCTGTACCATTGCCGCCACCGATAAATTTATCAGCTAACATCAATGGAATACCTGTAACTATAATAACGGAAATCCCTAATGTAACTCCTAATAATCCAGTTTTACCAATTACATTCAAATCAATTGTATTACCTAAAGCAAACGCAAAGAAAGGAATCATAACATTAGATGCCTTACCAAAGTATTCTCTTAGTTCGCTATCTAAATTACCTAATGCAAAACCAACTAAGAAAGGAAGAACAGCACCAACAAATAAACGTGGTTCAAAGGTTGCTAAACCAGAAGTGCCCATAATAAGCATGGTCACTAAAGGACCTGATTCAATTGACATGAGGACAAACGCTCCTGCCTCTTCCTTGGAACCGTATTGTTGCATAATGGAAGCATACAAACCGCCATTGGTCATATCCATAGCTGCAATTAATGCCAGAGTGGACAATCCAGCGAAAAATCCCGTTTGTACCCCATTTCCCGGAAGGACCTTGGCTGCGATAAATGCTACAACCCAAGCAACGGCAATTTTAGTCAATACTAAAGTACCTGATTTTCTTAGCACTGTACCTGTAGCTCTAATATCAATACCAGCACCCATACAAAAAAACCACACGGCAAGGATGGGTACGGTACCAGTAATTAAACCATTCGTAAAGGATCCGAAATATTTACCCGAATCAGGGAAAAACGTGTGACATATCGCTCCCAAAAATAAAGGAACCAGCATGAGGCCACCAGGAATTCTGTCAATCGTGTGTTTGATTTTCATAGTTTACCTTCCCTCTTTTATTCAATATTTTTAAATATATATAATTGCGCACTTAAACTAAATGTTTCATCATCTGTGAAGATTCGGAATTCATTAGCCATTAGATAAGGCAGCCTTTGAGACCGGCTACCTTATCTAAATCTATTACTACTAACGAGCTAACCATCCTCCGTCAACCGCTACAGTGTAACCATTCACATAGTCAGAAGCAGGTGCTGCCAAAAACACAACAGGTCCTTCTAAATCTTGCGGCAAGCCCCAACGTCCTGCTGGAATACGATTGACAATTTCAGCATTACGTTGTTCGTCAGCGCGAATCGGAGCTGTATTGGCAGTAGCCATATAACCAGGTGCGATTGCATTGGCATTGATATTATATTTAGCCCACTCATTCGCCATCAAGCGAGTAATTCCCATTACGCCGCTTTTGCTACCAGTATAGGAAGGTACGCGAATACCACCTTGGAAGGATAACATGGAAGCGATATTAATAATTTTGCCGCCTTGACCTTGTTTAATAAATTGTTTTGCTGCTGCTTGGCTGAAAAAGAATACGGTTTTGAGGTTGAGATCCATAACATCATCCCAGTCTTTTTCCGTGAAGTCGATTGCATCGGCACGACGAATGGTACCAGCACAGTTAACTAAGATATCAAGTCTGCCAAATGCAGCAACTACTTGATCAATTACAGCAGGAATCACTTCAATGCTCATCAAGTTAGCATCTACAGCCAAAAATTTTCTACCTGTAGCTTCGATTAATGCTTTTGTTTCAGTATTATCACCTAAGCCTACACTAACAATATCTGCTCCCGCTTTTGCTAAAGCAGCAGCCATCCCTTGGCCAAGCCCCATTGCTGCACCAGTAACAATGGCCACTTTTCCCGTCAAATCAAACATACTCATATAGAACCTCCACTATCTTTTTATCTAGTATAGATTTTCATTTATCAACTAAATTTATTTCAATGTTTTCATTGCAACATGGTCCATATCATCAAAAGTTTGATTTTCTCCCGCCATACCCCAAATGAAAGTATAACATTGGGTACCTACGCCAGAATGAATTGACCAGCTAGGTGAAATAATTGCTTGTTCATTTCTCATTACTACATGTCTGGTTTCTGTTGGCTCACCCATATAGTGGAACACAACAGCATCTTCCGGAAGATTAAAGTACAAGTACACTTCCATACGACGATCATGTGTGTGACAAGGCATAGAATTCCACATATTCCCTGGCTCAAGAACTGTCATTCCCATTACTAATTGACAGCTTTTCACCCCTTGTGGATGAATATACTTATATATGTTACGGTCATTTGACTGGTTTATAGAGCCAAGATGATTCGGAGTGATTTCGGATTTTTTAATTTTCACTGTTGGATAGGTTTTATGGGCTGGTGAGCTATTAAAATAAAATTTAGCTGGTTTGCTAGCATCTGCACTTGAAAAACTAATTTCTTTTGCACCCATACCAATGTATAGGCCATCAGTTGTACTAAGGTCATGTTTCACACCATCAATGGTAACAGTACCTGGGTTACCAATATTAATAATCCCCATTTCCCGTCTTTCTAGGAAATAATCAACCCCCATTCCAGCTCCTGCTTCAAGCACTACAGGTTCAACAGGACATACACCACCAGTTATCATCCGGTCAACGTGACTGTATACCATTTTCACTTCATTCGGCACAAATAGCTCTTGGATTAAAAATCGATTTCTTAATTCCTCAGTTGTATAATGTTTTGCATCCTCTGGATGAACGTTATGTCTAACATCCATTTAAAAAGCCTCCCTTTTCTCACTATGTGGATTTATTTTTCATTTATACCACAAATATTCGCGTAATATATTCTAAATCCTCTTTTTATTCTCATAAATAAATAAATTATTCCACTATGCGGAATAATTTATTTATTATATTAATATACCCTGTAAAAATAAGAAAAACGTTACGCGTCCTTTTTGAACCACAAAGACACAAAGGTCACAAAGGGGTTATATCCATTTCATTCCCATCTTTTTTTGTGTGCCGCGATAGCGGCATTGTGTCTTTGTGGTTCAATCTTTTTAACTAGAAACTTATAAATTCTGATACCACACACAAAAAAGACACCTTACAACCAATTCTTGGTTGCAAGGTGTCTTAGTAACAAGAACTAAGAGAGAAGATTATTCGACCTCTTCCTCGTCTTCTTCGCCTGCTATAATATATTCAAAGGTATCAAGAATATTAGAATGATGTTCTTCTAACGCGTCACTCATCAATCTTAAAACTGCCCCAGTTTGCTCTTCGGGCAAGCCCATGGCAATAATAACATCCGATAAACGATCTTCGAGAAGCTCAATATCATCTGTAAACAACACTGGAATTTCATCCGTCATTTCAGGATCTTTTTCTTCACAACCGCACATAATACACACTCCTTTTTTCCTATCAATTTAATCAACTAAGCACCAATCACACTTTTAGCATTTGGTGTTTTTACTTGTCCAATACCATAGTACCACGTATTTCCAGTGATGTCTTGTAAACAATTTGTAAATCTTGTAGAAAAATAATAGTTTTTTTCTTTATTTGCGAAATTTCGCGGTCTGTAGCCTATTCTTCTACCGACGCCAGAGAACGGTGGGCCAATCCTACGGCTACTTCATTAAGATTCAAAACCCCCACACCAAAATAAACTGCTACGCAAATATGTTCACCATGACGGGCGATCCCGATCTTTCCGCCCACATTAAGCCCAACTGCTTTCGACGTAATTTGTTCTAAGGCCGCATGTGTCGCACCAGCAACAGCCCCTTCACCGACATGATTGGCACTGACCAATCCCTGACGTTCGGCGGCCACCACTGCCCGTTCAATAATTTTTTTGACGGAACCTAAATATTCCCCGCCAAAATCAACAGCAACAGAACGGATATCACGAGCGTTCAAGCGCTTCTGGATCTCTTTCTCATCCTGTCGATCCTCACTAATCGCCATATTCATTGCTGCCCTACCGACAACAATACTCGTAATTTCCACTTAGGCTGCCTCCCTCTTTTGTATGACTGTAATTTTTTCGTTATCTACGATGGCAACAATAAAGAAAGTAACAAGGCAAACCAACCACTCCATGTAGATGGGATGGGCAAAAATCTGAATTGAGGGGAACATTTGCCAAGCAAACAATGTTATCATACCTGCCAGCGTCGTATAAAAGGCAGAATTTCGACGACAGAAGTTTGGTGCAAACATAGTAAATAAAAATACCAAGGTAAAAGCTGTTGTAAGACTAAGACCAATTAGCATCGTCTTTACAATACCTACAGCATTAAAGGCAAACCACAAGGTAGCGATTCCTAATCCTAAAATAGAAGATCGATTGATGACTGTGTATTTTTCATCACTTACACTAGGATTAATGAAACGCTTGTAAATATCTTGAGAAAACAAAGTCCCTGCAGCTAGTAAAATATGGCACGCAGTGGCAACATCCGCTGCCCATAATGCTGCCAATGTCAGTCCAGAAATGATAGGGTCTAATCCCATAATCATTTGAGGAAGTGCTAATGTTGCATTCATACCTGGATGTGCAACCCTAGCTGCCATTCCCATAATGGCACACAAAAAACCTACGGGGAAAATTAAAAGTGCCCCCCACAGAAATCCCTTTTTCGCAGCCTTTCCATCTACTGCCGAACAAGCAACCTGCACAGGCCCCTGGGCCGTAATCGTTTGCGTCATCATAACAGCAAACCAACCAACAATCGTCGCTAATCCCAATCCACCAAGAGGACTAAACCAGTCTACATTAGAGGGTAAAGAGGCCGCCAGATTGGATAAACCACCTTGATTAGAAACAGTCGTCACCGTGCTAATCAGCACACCAATGTAAATTAAAGTCACACTTAAAATATTGGACAAACCTGATGACCATAAGCCACCAATCAATGTCGTGCCAATAAATACTATGGCACTGGTTATCATGCCCCCCTGGAAGGAAAATATACCAGGTAAAAGCGAAGACAAGATAGCTCCGCCCGCAAGATATTGAAGTGAGGTAATCACCAACTGAATGGTGATCATTCCTAAAACACTAATTGCTCGCCCTTTTTTATCATAATAACGTTCAAACAATTCCGGTATCGTCGTACAATCCATCTCCCGGTACTTTTCTGCTGCCACCATTGCCATCAATACAGCTCCTGCCGCCCAGGCTACATTGTACCATCCAGCAGCAATACCATATTGATAGGCATTTTCTGCAACACCAATCGTCGATGCTGCGCCAATCGCCGTACCCGCAATGTTCGTTGCCACTAGCAGTGTGGTAAGCTTGCGTCCAGCAAAGAGAAAACCGGTACTACTTTCCGTCCTGCGTTTAACATAAATACTAATCCCAAACAAAACACAAATATAAAGAATAATGATTACGAGTTGAATATTCATTTTTACCATCCTACCTTCCTACAAATAATGTACAGAAATTGGCTAAAAACAAAAAACACTCCACAAAAGGAGTGCACAATGCCCTTATAACCATCCTGCCATCCTACAAATGATACAACCATCTTACTATACTACTATTCTACGTAATAATTATATAAGTAATGGTGAGACTATGTCAAATGGTAAACACAATATAGCGTTGCACTTGTGTAGCCCTACGGCAAATCTCACTTGCCGCGAACCATTGTATTTACATAATAAATATTGTATTATTGCACTAAATCATTCCAAATTCTCATTATAGAAAGAAGGACCTACAAATGAAATCTTTTATTACCTATAAAGTATCCAAAGAGCATGCAGGTTTTACTCTTGAGGAATACCTAAAGCAAATCTTACAATATTCTGGAAGAAAAATTCAAAAGCTGACACGACAAAAGGGTATTTTTTTAAATGGTAAAAAAGTTTTTCTGCAAAAAAAAATTAAGGCAGAAGATACATTACGAGTCCTACAATCTGAGGATTTGTCTTATGGGGTAGAACCTGAACAGGGTCATATCGAAATACTCTACGAAGACGATACCATGTTAGTCTTACATAAACCAGCCTATCAGCTCGTTCATCCTACAGGGCAAACCACTAGCGGTACATTAGCAAATTATCTTGCTTACTTACTTAAAGAGCGAGGCACTATAAGCACAGTTCGCCCTGTACACCGACTAGATAGGGAAACCTCAGGTTGTATCATCTTCGCAAAGGATTCCCGTAGTCAATTCATCCTAGAACAGCAACTAAAGGCCGGAACCTTAAAACGTACCTATTGGGCTTTGGTAAAAGGAATCGTCAATCCAACTGCTGCAACCATTAATGCCCCAATCGGTTTTCACGCCACCTTGGCCAACCGACGGGCGATAAACGAAAAAGGTGAACATGCTGTCACTCACTACCAAACCATCCAAACATTATCCTCAGCTTCATTACTTGAATTACATTTAGAAACGGGGCGAACCCACCAAATTCGAATTCATTTAGCACATATTGGCTACCCTATTATAGGAGACGCCATGTACGGAATTCGCACGTCTTGGATGCCAAGGCAAGCTTTACATGCGGCTTCTATTACTTTTAGACAAGTAGAAAGCAATGAGGAAATTACAGTAAAAGCCCCCCTACCGCAGGACTTTCTAGAGGCCATCAACTTTTGTAAAAAAGAAAATCCCTTTTAACTGATACATTTTGATATTATAAGAAAAGACTTGGCTTGTGCCAATACATCGGACGCGGGCAGAAGCCTTAGTCGTTCTTACTTGGAATCAAGAAGGTGTTATACTTTCTGATTCCGTAAACAACCGGGTGATAATTCTTTTTTGAATTATCACCCGGTTGTTTCAAGACGACCTCATCACCAAATCTATGTAAACTTTTATTTAAGAAAAGACTTGGCTTATGCCAAGTCCTCAGACGCAGGCAGAAGCCTTAGTCGCTCTTACTTGGAATCAAGGAAGTGTTATACTTTCTGATTCCGCAAAAAAGCACCGCAATAGCTGCGATGCTTTGGTTTTTACTTGGTGCCGAGGACCGGAATCGAACCGGTACGGAGATCACTCTCCGAGGGATTTTAAGTCCCTTGCGTCTGCCAGTTCCGCCACCCCGGCATATTTTAATATGCCAAACTGTTAAAGGCAGTATATAAAAATCGAATTGGAGGCGACACCTAGATTTGAACTAGGGAATAAAGGTTTTGCAAACCTCTGCCTTACCACTTGGCTATGTCGCCATAATTTGGAGCGGGAAACGAGATTCGAACTCGCGACCCTCGCCTTGGCAAGGCGATGCTCTACCGCTGAGCTATTCCCGCATTAATAACCATGTCTTAAAGCAAAATGTTCTTTATTTTTCTATTTATAGAAGATGGTCGGAGCGGCAGGATTCGAACCTGCGACCCCCTGGTCCCAAGCCAGGTGCTCTACCAAGCTGAGCCACGCCCCGAAATTTTTATCACCATTTATTGAAAAAACAACCGTAATTGCTGTTCAATAATTTACTGGGGTGACGAGTTCTAATTATAGCAGACATTTAAATATACGTCAACAGGTTATCTTCTTGTTTTTTTATTTTTTTCTAATAAACCAAAATCAGGGATTTCAGAATTTTTTTAGCCAACTCATAAGAAAAACGCTACGCGTCCTTTTCAAACCACTAAGACACAAAGGTCACAAAGGATTTCTATCCATTTCATTCCCATCTTCTTTGTGTGCCGCGATAGCGGCATTGTGTTATGAATTCTGATACCACTAGAAAAACCCTACAGTTTATTCTTAAACTATAGGGCCCTTATATTCTTTTAACACATTATCATCAAATAATTGCTGCTGCGAGTTTTGCTCCTAGGTTTCGGCAAAGATCAAGTCCTGACTCATCAGGAGTATTGTGAATCATCAGCCCTTCTGCTTCCAATTTAGCTCCCTGCTCTTCCATTCTTTCTGCCCAGTCTTTCAGCCACTGTCCATCGCCCCAATCATAAGAACCAAACAGAACTAAAGGTATGGAAGATAAGTTTTCACCCTCCAAATCTTGAATAAAAGGTTCCATTTCCATCTCTTCTAACACTTCATTTCCCATTGCCGAGCAGCCCAATGCCACAGCATCCGACGTAAGTACATCAGCCTTGCTTGCTTTATCTACAGATAGCAAATTTACAGAAATTCCTTCTAAGGCAGCACCTGCTGCAATGGCTTCAGCCATCTGCTTCGTATTCCCTGTTCCACTCCAATAAATAACTGTAATTTTCTTCATATCCTATCCCCCATTTTCTTGAATTTCAATTGAGACTAATTGTCAATATTTTTTCTAAAAAAATATCACTCTTACTAAATTAAACATCCACAAAGCAAGAAATTATCCGATAAAATGCAAAAAGCAGGCCTGAAGATGCTACTTTCCGTCACTCGCAAATTGATAATTTTTCTCAATTACACAAGCTAATATTAACAACAATATTACTTTCTGTCAACAAAAAAATGCTTACATTCTTAGGCAAAAAACAGGGAGAAATTAGAGTCATCTAATAAAAAAAACAGGCCTGCAATTATTATAAATTGCAGGCTGTTTGATTAATCGCTTATTGATCAATCATTATTTCTTTCATTCTATAATAAGAGGGTTTTGGCTGATAATCAGCATCAAATAGCAATCCATTACCTAACTGAAAGTACTCAAACATAGGTGCTAGAGAAGAATACCGGTCAGTGACACCCCATTGTCCAAAACTTTTCAGCTTATCTTGCCTGATACTCATTGCCAGCATGTCACCAAAACCACGGGCTTGCTCATTTAGTCGACGAGGCGTCGGCTTTGCGTTTAGATTCACATCCATCTCAGAAACTCGAACCTCTAGGCCCAAGTCCACTATCTTTTGCATATTTATTGCTACGAGCTCAGGCTGGGAACCGACATATTTACCAGCTTCCATGTCCTCATGCATTTGAAAGCCAATTCCATGTATTGGCACACCACGAGCTAAAAGACGTTTTACCAATGCATATAAAACATCAAATTTCTCACCTGGCTCCTCAATACCATATTCATTTAAATAAAGTCGAGCATTTTCATCCGTTGCATTTGCCTCACGAAAGGCAAAATCAATATACTCTTCTCCCATAGCCTGAAACCAGGGATTGGCGGAACGCAGCCCCTTATTCGTATTGTATCCCATATCTTTCAACGGTTCATTTACAACATCCCACTCGGCAACTTTTCCCTTATAATGACCTACCACAGTTCGAATGTGCTCAGAAAGAATTTGTTTTACTTCATCTGACGAATGTCGTCCCTCCGTTACCCACCTAGGCAATGCCTCATGCCACACTAAAGCATGTCCATGGACGCGGATATTATTGTTTTGAGCAAATTCAACTAAAGCATCTGCCTCATTAAATGCATAAACAGTAGGACCTGGATGGATAAACTGAAACTTCATATCATTTTCAGGAGTAACCATACTAAATTCCCGTCCTACCAGAGACTGATATTTTTCATCTGTAACTAAAGGAATCGCCGCAACGGCTGCACCAATATAAATTGGCTTATCCCGAGAAGAAGCAATTGCCCGTAAGGAATCAGGGTTGAAAGTGTAGGCTTTAAGTGGTTCGCGGTCTATGACTTGTACTTTAGATACTGTAGAAAGAGACTGGGCTGAAAGTTGACGAATTGTAAACCCGCCTCCTTGTTCTGCATCGGCTCCAAATACAATTTCTCCATTACTAAATACTCCTGGATCAGCTAATCGTCCAACTTGCTTTCCATTTATTTCAAATAAGAAATTCCCACCTATTCTAGACACACTCATTGTTACAATCCCTGTCGCCCCATCACCAAATTTCTTGACGATTGGATCAGGTGAACTACCATCCCAAACAAATACCATAAGCACCCCATTCTTTACTCCCAAACGAAGTCTCTTACCTTCTTGCCGCCATTCATCGTAAATAATTGGCAATGTTCCGTAAAGATCTAAATAGGCCTCTTTATCAGACTTTGCATCTATCAGGGTTGAAATAATAAAATCCCCCTCTACCTGTAGCAGTGGGCCGCGTAAGTTGATTGGCGGATTCGGCGTTGGTGGCATTTTAGCCATCTCTGCCACATCTGGATCTTTTGTTTCCTTGGGAACAGAAATTTTAGGAACAATCATACGGCCGACTGGCATAATTTCTATGCCATTATCAGTAAGGGTAGCGCCAGTAAAGTGTCGCCAATCATGATTCGTAATTAAATCTGCCGCTAAGCAAGAGGGTGAATTTAAAAGAATCACTGAAAGCATTAGCCCTAAGAATATTCTTAATAATAACTTGCTAAATCGCTCCATGATACCACCTCTCATTGCATCATTTTAGTACCACTATCTTTTTATCCAGGAACCAAGTCGCTGTAAACCTCTTTTCCTTAAGTAAAAGATCCAAAGCGACTTGGTCCTAAGGATAATTGGCGCCTTAGTTAGAATTAAAATTCATCTGGAACTTTTTATCTAATCTATTTTGCTGTAGGATCGTTTGTGGAAAAACATTTTCCTTGATAGCTGCAAAGCACTAGTCCCTCTTCCTTGACTTCAATCGTAGCCGACTTAAACGTCTGTGCCAAAGCAACAGGCTCACTTTCAATAGCATACAATGTGCCTGTCTCTTCTAATGAGGGTGGTGGCACGGCACGACGACGGTTTAAGCTACCGAATCGAACCAAATTATATTTGGACCAAAGTAGCATGATGATAAATACAGCACTTCCTACTAAAGTAAGACGGATAAGCATATTTATCGTTGCTTCAACATCCTGGGGAGTAAAGAGATAGTTGTAAAAATACGTTCCTGCAGCACCCCATAAAGCAAGGGTTAACATGATTAGGAAAAAACTAAACACAGCAAGACCAATTGTGATGATCGTATTATCCGCTGCCTTCTGTTTACTTGATTGAAGTTTAGGCTCATTAATGATTGCCATTAGAATTACCTCCTCTTGCACCATCAATCACTCGTATTCCTCTATCTGGACTGGTCCACGTTGCTGAAGTGCCTTTTTTCTTTAGAAAGGCTTTGGGGATCGCCCGTATTACAGCAAGTGAATTAAACATCCAATAAATTACTGGATACCAGATAACAACGAAGTACACGGCAAGTAAATTGGAATCGTATTTCCTATCGAGAAATAAACTAAGGGAAAATTGAATGAGGCAAGTCAGGGCAATTATGCCACCAGTCCATTGAGGTATTGCATTTCCATAAGGTGCAAAGGCCGACTGGATTCCAAATAACACTCCCAATACCCCCAAAATAGATACGGTTATAAAGGTTAATGCCCAAGTAACACTTAGCACATAGTCAAGGTATAGAGGCCATAAGCGACATTCCTTCCAACTTGTAAGAACATCGGAGTGACGTCTTAGTACTTCAATACCACCTTGGGCCCAGCGCACTCTTTGCCTCCAAAGGCCACCCAAGGTTTCTGGAACTAATATCCAACCAAGAGCATTGGTCTCGTAACGAACATCCCACTTCTTTTTCTCAATCTTCCACGTCATATCAATATCGTCCGTAATCATATCTGTACTCCATAGCCCTACGTCAATCAAAGCAGATCGACGAAATGCAGCTATAACACCTGATACTGTCAAAATCTTACCCAACAGCCTTTGGGTTCGCTTGATGAGACCTATTACACTAGAATATTCGGCTGTCTGAATTTTAGCCAATAAACTGGTCCGATTACGCACCCTCGGGTTACCAGTAACAGCTCCTACTCTAGGAAATTTTGTAAAGTGCCATACTAACCAATGTAATGCTTTTTTATCTAAAAGACAATCAGCATCTATGGTTACAACGATTTCACCTTTACTCATTAAAAACCCATAATTTAAAGCTGCTGCTTTGCCCATATTCTGCTTGAGAATTAAGGAACGAACCTTCGGTGATTCCGCTACAATGTCATCAATCATTAAACAAGTTTTATCGGTACTGCCATCATCAACAACAATAACTTCAAAATTTGGATAATCTGATTCTAAAATAGCATGCACTGTTTCCTTTATCGAATCTTCCTCATTGTGAGCTGGAACCATGATTGTCATTAGAGGAAATTCTTGCAAATCCGGATACTCAGGCACGTTACGCTCATAGCGGAAATAAAAGTAGGAAGCTCCTATCATCCAAACAATACTCATAATGATTGGATATAAGAAAATAAACTGTCCTAAAAATTCCATGTCCTCGCCCCCTTGATATACTATGGTATCCGTACCGTTTTATCTTCAAACACGACATCAGGGATGAAAATAAAGTCAATGGCTCCCTTGCTACGCAACGTATCCATTTGCGCTTTTAGATCCTTTTCTTTAATCCACAAATTTCTATTACTATCAAAGGTTTCTAATTCAAAAGCGAACTTTGTTCCAGTATTAGCTAGAGTCGTCTCTGCTATTTTTCCTAACCACTGTAAGTAGTCACCATTTTGTTTTTGGTGAAAAGGATAAGTCCTTATCACAGTGTAGTTAAAAGAATCTAAGTAACTCCCGAAATCCCGATCTTGCTCTTTATTAAGCAGGTCCTCTGCAGCTATGCTTTGCGCAAACAATGCATATGGTCGATAGGTATGAACGGAATTCATCATTTGAATCGTTAGATTTTGCACAGCCTCTTTTTGCATTTTCGTCCATTGACTGCGAGTCGACTCATCTTTTAAAACTTCGGCCGTAAGCTCTTTGTTAAATTTACTTTGAAAGCTTGCTTTCGCTGCTGACGAAAAGTCTTCAATAGTTGTAGGATACAAATCATCTTGAAAAAGTACTCCATCTACATACGTATAGGCAGCTAAATCAGCATAAAGTTCAACAAGTTTTTTCTGTACTATTGGACTAAAAGGTGTCGCCCTAGTATATCGACTATTATTCTGAACATCTGATATTATGAATCCATCCTCTGGATGTTCTTTAGTAAGCCACTGGGAGGACAAATCTGGCATCACAGCATATACTAAAAAGCCTCCCTCGCGAAGTTTGCTGGCTATATGACTAAAAATATCGGCTTTTACAGGCATTACCGTTGTATAAAAGTAGGCACTTTCTATATCCTTATTTTCATTGGTAAATGCTCTTAAAAAGACGGTGTTAATACCTGTTTTATTAAACCTAGCGATAGCAAGATTTAAGTTATTATCCGTTGTACGTAAGCTATTCGAATCGTAGATAGCATCAATATCTAACCGAGCAGCCCTCATAGGATTATTGTCTAGTCCTCCACTCTTAACGAAAGAAGCAAAAGATGATACAGTAGGATTTTTCATGATAATCCCTCGACGCGCTTCAACTAAGCTCTTTTGACCAACTTCATTCATTCCGCCACCCAATGCAAACATTGACTCAAAACCCTTATTTTTTGCAATTTCTATGGCGGTAAGATTATACTCACCGTAAGGCCAAACTAGCGCCTGGACTTTATGTCCTAGCTCTTTTTCAAATACTTTTTGAGATTGCTCTAAATCATCGGAAACCCTTTTCGTATACTCTTCCATGTTTTCATAATGGTCATTTGCATAAGTACGAGTCGACAATAATTCTCCCCGATCACCTTGAGGATCCATTACCGCAAAACGATGGGACCTAAAAGAATGAGAAGCGATTGTAACTAGGCCTGAGGCCTCCATCTCTCTTATTTGCTGCCAGTTTACCATCTTCCCTACGTCAGCAGGAGCATAATCTAGCCAAGAACCAACAATAGCAAGCATAGCAGGATAGTTATATTGTTTGAGCAAAGGATATACTTCATTGTAAAAGGAAATATATCCATCATCAAATGTGAGCATGACTGGTTTTTCCGGTAATGGTGCCCCATCTTTCGTAAATGCAATATATTGTTCCAACGAAATAGGGTGGTAACCATTGGCCTTTAAGTAGGATAAATGACTAATTAGTGTTTCTTTCGTAACTGTATATTCATTATTGATAGTTCCCCCTACGTCATGGTAACAGATAATGGGTACACCTCTATCTGCTGCCATGGCATTAGAAGAAAAAATAAACTGAAAGACAGCTACCAAAGTAATAATCCATCTCTTTGGCATAGGATCCTCTCCTTTTTTACTTCTTACCAGATAATTTGATACTGAAGATCATATTGACGAGATCCAAAATGTAAACCACTTGAATTGAGGAGACGATTTGTCCTTGCACCATATTCTGCTCCCACAATCAACGCATGATTGGGAGAAAAATTATGTCCATACTCCAAACGGAAACTTGGTTCAAAGTCATTTGGATCTGGCCTATCCCTGCCCCAAGCTAAGGTAGTAGTAGCTTCCCAGTAACCTTTAGGAATGACCCAACGTTGGGTGAAACCAGTTCCATAAGCCTGCCTAACGGTAGGACTTTCATACACTGTATCAAGTCCATTAATTTGTTGAAGTTTATAGTTACTACGATTAACAAAAACAAACCAATCTACACTTTTCCTTTCATTGTCAAACAAGGTACGATCCCATCTAAGATCATAACTATTCACTTGATTGCCATCGCTATAAAGGCCGCGAGTAAAGTTAAAGGAATACGTATCTTTTAGACCTACTTGCCGTGTAAATCCTATCCGATAATTTGATGACATAATACGCCCTAGAAGTTCTGCATTTGCTGGGTTTAATGCCTGTACATCCAAAATAGGAGTTCTTTCAAAGTCTAAGTTTAATACTGCATGATCATTAAAATAGTAATTATTATAAACACGATACCCTGAAAAGGTTCCACTGCTTTGATAACTATCTACCCATAATCTCGTATCAAACTTCATTCCAAGATATTGTAAACCTATTGATTTGCTTTTCAGAGTGGTACTTTCATTAACGTCTTTATCGGTAATACGATTTGTACCAATGCTAGCTAATACAGAATAGCTGCCACCAATGTTCTGATCCGAAGTAACCACAAACTGCCTGGATTCAATTCCCTTATAGTCGGAAGTATAGATATAGGAAAAATCCGCTCCTCCTTTACGCCTACTGTCATAGCTCGCAATTGCTGCTTGGCTTATGGCATTTCGAGCATATTTCTCTCTGAGAATACCAACAGCTTGACCTGCTGCATGATAGTCACCCACAGTTACAGCACTCTCTACCATTCCCGCGTTACCCACTAACTGTCCACCAGGCAGTTTTGCTAAAGCTGCAAATTGTTCATAAGCCTGACGAGGCATTTGGTTATCAGCTAAGGAACTGGCCATTTCCTGACGAAAAGCTGGAATATCGGGAAATTGTTCAACTACTAATCCATAAATGGATTTACCTGCCGCATACCGATTTTTAGCAACAAAATCATAGGCATCATCTAAAATAACCTCGGCACGTTTGGGATCTTCCTTCAATACTTGCCGGTAAAGTTCTGTCCCCTTCGCCACATTCCCCTCAGCCATATAAGAATAGGCTAGGCCTAATTTTACGTTAACTGAATTAGGGTCACGCTTTAATATATGTTCGTATACTTTCTCTGCCTTCTGCAATTGTCCACTGCGAAGATAAGAATCTCCTAACGCTTGAAGACCAAAATTAGGGATCTTGCCGTAATCAGGCCATAAACGTTCACCTTCAGAGATAGCTGTTTTATAATCTGCATTCAATCTTAAAGCAGTAATATAATCACCCTGCATCCACACATCAGCCGTTCCATCTTGAATATATGGTTTGAGCAAAAGAATAGCTCTAGCTTCATCCCCAACTCTTATGTATGAAATTGCCATGTCATAGTTTATCTGACGTCGTTTATTTATTCCTTCATCACCTGCTGGAACTAAACTAAGTGCCTTTTCAAAATCAGCTACAGCAGCCGTATGTTGGTTCATCAAGACTAATACTGACGCTCTACTGAGATATACATCTATATCATCAGGATTTTTATCTAAAAGTAACTTATATATCTTATTACCAGCCTCTACTTCACCCATCCGCAGCAATGACTGCGCTTCCCATATTAAAGCTTTGTGATCACCAGTTACTGCAACTTCATGAAATAGTTTTTGGGCTGCTTTATAGTCGCCTGTTTGATAATAAGCTCCTGCTACACTAACTTTTACATATGTAGGCACTGTTTTACTATTTAACTTTTCAAACATCTCAATCGCTGCTAAATTATTACCTGCCCAGTTAAGAACAACGACATAATCATATTGAACTTCTTTATTATCAGGATATTTCTGATACAACTGCTTGAAAATATCTAAAGATTCGGAAAATTGTTGAGACCTAGCTAGTGCAATTGCATATTCTTTAGCAGCTACTAAATTTTCTTTATTTTGATTATAAGTTAGTTGCTTTTCTGACAGATTCGGATCTTCAGCAGCAATAACTACCCCAAGATTCGACAACATTAACGTAAAGCATAATCCTGATATCCAATTTCCTACTTTCATATCTGCTCACCGTCCCCAAAATAGTTTAGTCTATTTGTCTAAAACCTTAAAAAGAGTATCCATTAAGGGATAATAATTCCATCTGCTATTTTAATAATAGTATATATTGATAATTATTATCGGTCAATATATATTTTCTCTTTATTGTTGTTATTTATTATATTTTTTCTTTATACACTTCTTACCATCTTTTTTATACTTAGTTACCAACATATTCACACAATAAAAAAGGTGAATAGAACTCTACCCCCTTGTAGAACTCCATTCACCTTTTTATTTTAGAAAGATAAACTATAAATAAGTCAATTCTAAATGTAGCTTTGTTTCCCCAGCCTCAAATTCCATCCTTAGTTGTGATACGTTCTTCTTATACAAAATAAAATGATTGTCACCCACAATTGTAAGTGGAGGTGTTATGCGATAATAATAACCCGTTCCCGCCAACAAGGCTTTCGCCCTTCCCGCTATCATATTCACTAGCTCAGCAACCCCATCATATAGTTCTTCATCTGCCAATTCTATTACCCTAATACCAGTCATAAAAGAAACAATTGTGGCTGCATGCTGTTTACTCATTGCCATAGACAATATTGCATTTCGCTCACTTAGAATCATCATGACTCCAGTGATTTCACCCTTACTGTTCTTGGAATTTTCAGCTTGCTGTTTAATCTCACAACATTCCAGGCCAACCATAGTACTAAATACATCCGACACAGCTTGGGCTAAGCATTTTTGCAACAATATAGGATCTTCAATTTCCATATCATTACATCCCCTCTCCCATACATTCTAATACTTTCTTCATTAATTCTTCAATAGTAAATGGTTTTACTAGATAATTAATGGCTCCAGCTTGAATGGCTCTTATAATATTTTCTTTTTCACTCTCCGTGGTAACCATCATAATGGGTATATGTTTTAAGGAGGCTGTATTTTTAACCTTTTCTAAGAAAACTAAACCATCCATCCCTGGCATATTCCAATCTAATAAAATTAGAAGGATCTCTTCACCAGACTGTTCTAGTATAGTGAAAGCCTCCATCCCATCTGCGGCTTCCACTAGTTCGTAATCAAGCAATTCGACTCCGCTACGAATAATTTTTCGGATGATGGCCGAGTCATCTACTGATAATATTTTCACAACTCCCACTCCTTACGCGATAAAAATTGGCATTTTTATAATTCTCGGCTTCATAGCATTCTTTATAATCCAAAAAGACTTCTGAGTTCCCTAAAATTAATACACCCTTAAGTAAGAGGGATTTGTTAATTTTTCTGAAGACTTCTTCTTTGAATTGCTCGGAAAAATAGATCGCTACATACCGGAAAAAGATTACATCAAATAAACCTAAACTTGCAAAACTATTTTGCAAGTTAAATTGCCTGAATTGAACACTATTCTTAATTTTTTCGTCCAATAACCAAATACGCCCTTCCTGACGAAAATATTTATCTCGATAGCTCTCTTGCATTCCACGCACCATGGAAATATTGTCATACTTACCCATTTTAGCCATGCGCAGCACAGTGTGGGAAATATCAGTGGCAATTATTTCGAAATGATCTAGGGTAACATCTTTAATGTTCTGCTCTGCCAGGTAATTATCAATACACATGGCGATTGAATAGGGCTCTTGTCCCGTGGCACAGGCAGCACTCCAAATTCGAATTTTTCCACATACACCTTGCCTAATTTGCTCAATGTATTCTGGCAACAACTTATCCTCTAATGCTTGCCAAGGAGTTTTATCTCTAAACCATAAGGTTTCATTTGTTGTGATGGCATCAATAATTTGTTCCGCCAGGGTTGTCTGTTTCTGCTGGCTTAGCATGCGATATAGTTCATCAAAACTAGATAAGCCAAATGTAATTAAAAATTTGGAAAGCCGACTCTCAATCAAATAGGCTTTCTCATCGCGAATGACAATTCCACACTGTTCTTCAATGTATTTTTGAAATAAATGAAATGCTTGGGACGACAAGTTGGTACTCATTGATCATCCCCCCTATATTAATAATGAATTAATTTATACAGTAAAGCGTTTTGCCAATTCTTGCAATTTATTAGACACAATTACAAGTTTATCCGCAGCCTCAGTTGTTTGAACTCCCTTTGCTGCCGTATTATTAGAAGCTTTATCCATCTCATTAATACTTCTAAATATTTCCTCTACATTTACAGCAATTTTTTGTGAAGCATTCGCTACATCTTTCATTCCCACAGAAGCACTTTCTGTATTTTTGGCCAAATCCCCCGCCGTCAAGGATAGATCGCCAACTGAGCGAGCAATCTCTTTTACTCCTAGAGTACTTTCTGCCGCACCTCTTGCTACATCACGAGATTTTTCTGCAATATCACCAATTTCATTTGATATAACATTCACTTTTTCGGCAGCGATAATTACGGCGGCCGAAATATCCCCAACGACAGCCGATTGTTCTGTGACCGCCACTGCAATGTTATTGCTATTGTCATTAATAGCGCTAATTACTTGAGTAATGCCACTTACCGCCTGAACAGCTTCTGCCATTTCCGCCTGCATTGTTTCTATCTGATTGGCAATCTCATCTGTTGCCCCTGAAGTTTGTTTTGCTAATTCCTTAACTTCATTGGCTACAACGGCAAACCCCTTCCCTGCATCACCTGCACCTGCAGCTTCTATGGCTGCATTTAAGGCTAGCATATTGGTTTGATCTGCAATATCATTAATTAAATTTATTACCTTACCTATCTGTCTTGATACACTACTTAACTTTTGTATAATAACAGTAGTTTCCTGAGCTCTCATTTCTGCATCTTTTGCTACAGAAATTGAACGTTCGCAATTCTTACTTACTTCACTTAACGATGAATTTATCTCTTTAACAGCAGTCACTACATCTGTTACAGAGCATGAAACATCTTTTGCAGAACCAGCAACCAAATTGATCCCGCCGGATATTTTATCTACCAGAATACTAACTTGATCCAAGTTAACGGAAGCCTGCTCAGAAGCTGATGCTAAGCTATGAATCGTTGCAGATATTTCTTCCGTGGCAGCAGAAATGGAATTAATGTTACCACTGAGCTCTAGAGATGTGATTGCTCCATTATTCACGCTCACAGTAATTGCTTCAGTAGCTTCGCTTGCCCCACTAATAACAGCGCTCATCTCTTCGCTATTGGCTGCTACCACTTCAGCAACAGACAACATATTACTAGAAGATTCATTTAAGATAATGGCTGTATCGTATATTTCCTTGTTCATGTGATGCATCGTTTCCACCAGTCTATTAAAAGACAAAATTAACTTCCCCATCTCATCTTCAGAATTCACCTTGCCCTGCACAGTAAGATCTCCTCTCTCGACTTGGGCCATGAGAGACTGTAATTCTTTTACTGAGTTTGTACTAAGGCGTGTAATCAAAACAACGAGAGTAAGAGCCGCTAAAAAACTGACTACAAGTAAAATCGACATATTCTTGGTGGCTGCCTTTGTTATTGCGGAATTACTTGCTGCTTTCTGACCAGCTTGCGCCATTTGCAACTCCATTAAGCGATCAATAATTTGACTGAGTTCTACTGAATATTGATTCCCTTGCGTCGAATAAAGAGCATAAGCTGCTTGATTCTGACCTGTCAACGTCAGCCGCAGAACATCGTCCAAAATAACAGCCCATTTTCCTTGAATGGTTTTTAGCTTATTGAATTCCTGACGCACTTCTGGTGATTGAATATTTTTTTCAAAATTATTCAATTCCGTGTCCATTGTTTTATGCAACTCAGCTACAGTATTTACATACTGTTTCTTCTTCTCTATATCATCTTCTGAGATCAATTGTCCAATACTCACACGAATACGCTGATAAGCCATTCCAGCTTGTGCAATATCTCCAATCGATAGTGTATTTATCTCATATAACTCAGCATCAATTACCTCAATTTCTTGGATATTACGTATACCTACTACCCCCACCAGGGCGGTAAGAATGACGATTATCATAAAGCTCACCATAAGTTTTTTACCAATGTTTAAGTTTCTAAACCATTGCACGCTACCCTCTCCCATCACATCTTCTTTATACAACATCAATTATTTTTTCTATATCTAGCAGTAACATAACCTGTTCATCTAGTTTTACTACTTCTGAAATAAATTGCCCTTCTACATTCCTTATATTCGCTGGCGGCAGTTCACACATCGCAGACGTTACATCAACTACTTCTCCCAAATTATCAATAAGAAACCCGATCTGCTCTCCATGAGATACCCTTTTAAGGATAATACACCGAGAACTTATCCTATCATTTTTCTCTACAAAATGTAATACTTCAGTCAAATCAAATAGGGTAACTACCTGTCCCCTTACATTTAATAATCCGACTATATGAGCTGCTCCACCGGGGACAGATGTATATTTGATATTACGATTAATTTCTTTCGCCAAGGTAATATCAATACCACACAAGCTGCTTCCAAGATAAAAGGTCAAAACTTTTCCTGTCATGTTAAGCATCCTCCACTTGCACAGCCGCAACTTTTTCCAATAAATCCTTACGATCAAACTTACATCCGTAGGAGTTAAAACCAGCCTTTAGCATGGCTTTTTTTTGTATTTCATTTTGGGACTCATCAGATACCGCGATCACTGGTATCTCCGCCAAATTTTCATCAGCACGAATACGTTGTAACATTTCCATACTGTCCATATCGAGGGCAGTGACAACAACATCAATTTTTTGCTGACGAAGAAATCGTAATGCCTCTCTTCCATTCTGAGCGACAAAGACTTGATAGCCAGCATATCCTAAGTACTTTTTCACAAGTCTTTTACAAAACGGTGTATCTTCTACTAGCAGCACATTTTTAACTACCTTTTGTAACTGATTGTTTCCCCAAGGGATTTCTTGCAGTGGTACTGCCATTTCCAATAGTTCATATAAATCCAATAATAATACAATTTTTCCATTTACAATCGTAGATCCTAATAAGCCTTTGGACTGTATGTCATCCTCCGTCATCAGTAAGTCAATTTCCACTGTGTCTTGAATTTTTCCTACTAGAATGCCAACAGACTCTTTGACTGTTTTAGGATGAATGACATACCTTTTTTCTCCTACACTTTCTTGATAAGCAACCGGAAGATACTTTTCTGGCCTGATTAATTCTACAATATTTCCCTGGAAATGATAAAATTCTTTGTCGCCAATTCGTTCAATTTGGTGAGAACTAATTTCATTAACCCTAGCTACCATAGATAAATGTAAGGCAAATGTCTCCGGTCCAGAACACTGAAATAGCAATATTTTTTGTAAATGTTCTCTTTTCGCTTCTCCTGCTGCCAATTCGATTTGCGAATTAGTAGCTTCCTCTTCGGTAAACACTAGAGCAGCTTCGGCAATGCCAGTGGCATCCAGCACCATGGCAATACTGCCATCACCTAAGATAGTGACTCCAGAATAAACCTTTCTATCTCTTAAATGAGTTGGCATTGGCTTAACCAAAATTTCTTCTCGCCCATGAATTTCATCGACAATAAGGCCAAAAATGTTTTTCTTAACTTTTATGATTAAAATCCGTGTTATGCGTTTATTCTGTTTTTCTGGCAGTTTCAATCCAATTACTTCTGCCAAGTGAATAATCGGGACTAATTTTCCCCGCAGCCACAAAACTTGCTGCCCTTGAATGGATTGTATATTACTTATATCTTTGTCTTCTACAACTCTTACAATTTCCTGCAAATGAGTTTGCGGCAAGGCAAAAAAATGATTCTCTACGCCTACAATTAGTGATGGTATTATGGCTAGTGTTAAAGGTAACAGTAAGCGAAATGTCGTCCCTTGCCCCTTAGTCGTATACACCTCTACCGTACCACCGAATTTTTCAATATTCGATCTTACTACATCAAGTCCAACACCCCGTCCAGAAATATCACTCACCTTAGAAACAGTGGATAATCCTGGTGAAAAAATATAATCAAGCACCTTACTCTCACTCATAAATTTTCCTTGTCCCTGATGAATTAATCCCTGCTTTAAGGCCTGCTGTCTAATCTTCTCTACATTAATACCTGCCCCATCATCTTTAATATCAATAATGACACGCCCACCTTCATGACGAGCTTGTATCTCTAGAGTCGCAGTAGGATCTTTGCCCAATGACTTTCTCAAAGCAGCATCTTCGATGCCGTGATCTAAGGCATTGCGTATTAAATGAGTAAATGGATCAACCAACCCTTCCAAAATTGATTTATCCATTTCTACGTCCTTGCCTTCCATACGCAGAGTTAATTTTTTTCCCAGCTTTTTCGATAATTCCCTTATCAAGCGCGGTATCGGTTGGTATAATATCGATACTGGCTGCATACGTGTACGCATAATTTTTTCTTGCATTTCTGTCGTGGTATGGTCAATTTTTTGCAAGATAGGCCGAATTCCTGGAATACTATCTATCTCTTTTTCTAATGCTCGTAGTAATTGGTTGCGTGCCAAAACCATCTCACTCGCTAAATTAACTAAATTATTAAGTAACGTTACATCTACTTTAATACGCTCCGTATCAAAATCTTGACTGCTTCTTTTTTCTTCCCCCGCATCAAACTCACTTCGCTCCGCTTCTAGAAGATTATATCTGCTAGAACCAATTTTATTTGGGGCTTCTATAACTTGAAAAATCTCATTTTCCTGACTGGAAACATCAAATTCCACGATATCTTCCTGGTTTGCACCAAGGGCCATAACCGCAAGTTCTTTTTCCAATACTGTACTAAATAAAAAGATTGCTTCTTGCTGAGAAGCAGCTCTAGTACCTTCTTGAGCCTGAATAATATAATGGGTTAACATAACACCTATTGATTGGATACTTTTAGTTGTATTCCCGCACAGCCGCTCCGCCTCATTAGGCTCTATGGAATGGATGTCATACTGATATTTATATACTCTATGACCTTTTCTGCTTAAATCTTCTAGCGTCACTTTGACATCATGATAAGGTTTATTTGTCTTGGAGATTGTCTCTTGCATTTCGCTAGTCAAAGAACTCGTCGTACCCCTTACCTTTTCATCCATTCCAAAACTTTCGCTGGAATAGGCTTGTTTTAGTTCTTTTACATAGATAGTAATATCTTGTTGTTCGCTAGTTGTAATATAATCCAACAATACCTTAAGTTCATCATTCGCTGCTAACAATGCATCAATGATAGGTAAAGTAATGCCTATCTCTCTACTGCGCACTTTTCCTAGCAAACTTTCAATGGCATGAGACAATTCAACAATTTTGTGGAAACCAAAAAATCCAGCTGTCCCTTTGATATTATGAGCAGAACGAAAAATGGAGTGAATGATCTGCTCATCCAGTTGCCCCTTCTCAATAGTAAGCAATCCTGACTCTATCTTCTCCACGTGGCTTTTGGCCTCAGCAACAAATTCTTGAATGAGTTTTTCATCCTTTAACACTACATGCACCTCTCCCTACATCAATAGCAACCCATCTGTTTCTACCTTCACGTTTTGCTTGATACAAGGCATCATCTGCTTCTTTTTTTAAAGTCTCATAGGATGAATTGATATCTGGTATTATTGTTGCAATACCCAGGCTTATGGTAACATAAGGGCTGACTTTAGATGCTTTATTGAGTATTGCAAGTGATTCTACAGCAAGTCGAAGTTTTTCCGCTACCTTTTGTCCCCCTGCTGAGTCAGTAGCATGCAGAACTATGGCGAACTCCTCACCGCCATAGCGGGTGATTATATCACTGCTGCGTTTCACATTTTCAGCTAAGATAGCAGCAACTTTTTTCAAACATTCATCTCCCGCAGGATGTCCATAGGTATCATTGTAAAACTTAAAAAAATCCACATCTACCATAATGAAGGTCAACGCTTCTTTTTCCCGTAATGCATGCCACCATTCTCTAGCTAAATAATTCTCCAAACTTCTCCTATTGGGAATTCCTGTAAGTTCATCTTCTAAGGAAAGTTCTTTTAGCTTACCATTTACAACTTGCAGCTCTCGCATTACATTTTCCATCACGCGAGTCGTTTCTTGTAAGGTAGCATTACGTTGTTCTAAATCATGCTGATATGTTAAAATACGCCGGCCAACGGACAGGCGACAACTTAATTCTCTTGGATCAATCGGCTTCGTCACGAAATCATCAGCCCCAGCATCAAAGCCAATTACCACATCTTCGACATCACTTCTCTTGGCAGTTAATATGATAACGTAAGTATGTGCTGTCTTCTCACTCTGTTTTAACCTTCTGCATAATTCAACTCCATCTATCCCTGGCATAACCCAATCGAGGAGCACAATAATTGGTTCATTAATAACCTGAAAAATTTTCCAAGCACTTTCACCATCAGCTGCAAGAACAACCTCGTAACCCCAATGTTGTACCATTTCTGAGAGTATAGTGCGAATACTTTTTTCATCATCAATGATTAATACTTTCATTTGATCTCACCTTATTTCTATTAAAAATTATGTTCAATTGAACTGTTATGAGTTTTAATGATAGAAAATTACTTCCACTTTGACAATCTATCCATTTTTTCTTACTTCGCTACTTTTCATGAAATAACCTTCCCTTTTAGGCATGCATTGCATTGACAGATTCAGGAACCTATGCATCTGTTATACTAATGAGCTTTAAAAGCTAGTCTAGCGCAAACTTAATACTAAAGGCCCTCCTTAACGGAGGGCCTTTAGTATTATTCTATATCCTAAACTTTCTCACAACGCCTTGAAGTTCTTCTGCCATCTTAGCTAATGCCTGACTAGATGCAGCAATCTCTTCCATGGATGCCGATTGCTCCTCAGTAGCTGCAGATACAGTTTGGGTTCTACTGGCCGTATCTTTACTAATTTGGTCAATATCATGCACAGATGCTACGATCTTTTGGCTGCCGGACGCCATTTGTCCAATAGAAGCGGAAGTTTCCTTAATTTGATCTGCCAATTGATCAATAAAAGTAGAAATTTCTTTAAAAGCTTCCCCAGCAGTGTTTACGACTTCAGCTCCCACATTGACTTCGCGACTTCCTTCTTTCATAGCGTCTACAGCCTGCTCTGTATCCATACCAGCCTCTGCAATTAAATTTGCAATTTCCTTTGCTGATTCTTGAGACTGTTCTGCTAACTTTCGTACCTCTTCCGCAACTACAGCAAATCCTCTGCCATGCTCGCCTGCACGGGCAGCCTCAATAGCTGCATTCAAGGCGAGTAGATTGGTTTGTGCCGCAATCCCGGAAATCGTCTCAACAATTTGTCCCATTTCTTTCGATCTTTCTCCTAGTTTTTCAACAACGTTAGCTGATTTGGTCACCGTTTGTTCCACGATATCCATCTGATTCATTGCAGCTTTTACTGCCTTACCACCATCTTGGGCTGCCTTAGAAGTTCTATCGGATACCTCTCTCATTTTCGTTGCATTTAGGGCAACTTGTTCAATACCCGTGGATAACTGTTCCACTACGCTAGTAGTTGTAGTTACTGCACTAGCTTGGGATTCAGCCCCTTGGGCTACTTCACTAATGGTAGCTGCTACCTGATTGGTAGCTTGCGCTGATTGTTCCGCACTTGCTGTCAATTCTTCTGAAGACGCTGCCACCTGTTCAGCTGATTCAATCACCTGACGGACAACTCTTTTTAGATTATCAGCCATCTTATTTAAACCATGGCCTATTTCACCGATTTCATCCTGCTCAGCGATTTTTACGTTTTCTAGACCTAAATTCCCATTTGCGATTTCAGCTAAAAAAGTTCCTACAATTCCTAATCTGCTGACAATCATAGTAGATAGTTTCCATCCCAGTAAAATACTTAGTAAAGCAAAAAATCCTGTTAGTGAGAAAATGACTTTACCTGCAAAACTAGCATGTTCTTCCCCTTCTCGATTGGCTCTATCACTTTTTTCCGCCATATAGTTTGCCAATTCTTGGAGGGTTATATTTACCGCTTCTAGTTTACCTGCTGCCTGCTGGGTAAAATATGTATAGGCTTCTTGCTTTTTCCCTTGTTTTGCTAGATCTATTGCTTTTTGGCGCTCTGTCCGATACTGACCAATTGCTTCTTTTAGTTTAAGAAATTTCTCTTGCTCATATGGAGTTAGTTTTTGACTTTCATAGGCTGTTAAAGTTTTGTCCGTTTCTAACGCTAATGTTTTTATTTCAGTTGTTAACTTATCTTCTGTTCCCTTATCTACATTACCAAAAATAAGTTCCAGAATCATTCCGTGAACTGCCCTAAAATTATGACGAGTCTCATTTAATCTTTTAATAGACAAAAGATTTTCATTGTACATAATTTTCATTTCATTGCTCATAGCATTTGTATAATAATACCCTATCGAACCTACCGTGAGCATAGCCAGTGAAACTACTAAAATAATGGTAAGAATTTTCCCCTTAATTTTAAGTTGCAAAATAATCCTCCTAAAATAAAAAAATTAGCATCAGTTCACTATGTCCTGCTGCTAATTACAATTCCGAATTGAACCGGCAGCTTGGCAGTCATAGAATAGAATCCCTTAGACCCATAGCTTTGCGTCCTTATCTTTTGATAAGTTTGCCCAATATTATATTACCTAAATTTTCTTTATTCTACATTATATTACATATAATGTCAATATAACCAAATTCTTTTTGTACTATAAAAATCTATCATTTTTTGTCGATTCGGTTTAGAAGCAGGGCCGTAATGGCAGCTGTTAGTGGAATGGAGCAGATCAATCCAATGCTCCCTGTCAGAGCCCTCGTTATTTCTGTAGCAACAATATTTAAATTCATAACTCGTACTAAGGACACATTCTCTTGGGATGTAATCAGAAAAATCAAAGGTAAGGAACTCCCCGTATAAGCTAAAATTAAGGTATTTGCCATAGTTCCCATAACATCTCGTCCAACGTTTATACCAGATTTAAATATTTCTATAAAGCCATAATGAGGACAAGACTTTTTAATTTCAAATTGGGTAGAGGCAATCGATATCGTTACATCCATCACAGCACCTAGGGATCCTAAAATAATTCCTGCAAATAGAACTTCTTGAAAGTTCATAAAGGATAATGTAGTGACTTTGAGCATCATAGCTTCTTCACTATCTAAACCTGTTAAATGCATCATTGAAATCGAAATTGCTGCTAAAATCCCTGCAATAACAACACCGCTTACAGTACCAATGATTGCCCCCCAGGTCTTTGCATTCCAACCACTAATTGTAATCTGCGTTACGGTAGCAATCACTGCACAAACAAGCATGGTAGCTAAAATAAAGTTCCAATGATAACTCAAAATAAGGGGAATCATACCCTTAAGAATCAAAATTACAGAAAAACAAATAACAAACAAGGTCTTAACACCAATCTTTTTCCCTAACAACAATAATGATAAAATAAAGACACCGACTAATATATACATAGGGAAAAGGCGATTATAATCCGCAACATGGTATTGTTTTACACTTTGTGTCTCGTTTACAGCCAAAATAATTTTATCACCAGGACTAGGGTTTATGTCAAACAATGGCTGGTTGGTAGTATAATTGATACTCTGCACCTCTTTACCAGCTTCTGGCCCTGTTGTAAGTTGAATCGTTATTAAGTTTTTCCCACTAACCCCCATATTCTTATTAGACGGTATTTCAAGGGGTTGTACCGACAATACTACACCATTTATATAATCAATCGGTTGGGGATTGTTAGCTGCCGCAAAGGCGGGCGCTACATCCAAACGTAAGAAAACAATAACATTCATTAAAATATAGAGTAAAAAAATTCGTTGTAGTTTCATGATAAAACTCCTTGCTATAAAAAAATAAAATGTGCTGGACCTATCTGTACAGATAAATAAAACTTGATTTATAAGTTATTGTACTTCCAAATCTCGTAAATAAAGCATAGCTTGCCCCGAAAGACAAATTATGCCATTTTGTGAGGCTACAGTCTATTGTACTCCATAAAATCCTAGTTATGAATTAACCAATTCTTGCTGTTCTTCCAAAAAGCGGGCAAAGGTGTATAATACATCAGACAAGCGATTTACATATTTCATTAAAGATGAACTTACTGGTTCTATCTCTTCTAGTGACGTCATAAGCCTTTCAGCACGTCGGCAAACAGTACGGGCTACATGTAGAATCCCAGAAGCCTGGCTGCTGCCTGGCACTATAAATTTAGGAGCAGGATTCATAAGCTTGACGTATTCATCAATCCAAGTTTCAAAACGCAGAATTTCAGCCTCGCCGATTTTGGAAGGGTACATTTCCCCTTTAGGATCCGCTAGCTCAGCGGCGACGGCAAAAAGCTCTAACTGCACAATATGGATTTTTTCTACGATAGCTGAATTGATAATAAAATGCTTCCCAAAGCCTAATAATGAATTCAACTCGTCAATGGTTCCGTAACTATCTACGCGTATGCTATTCTTCCGCACGCGACTACCATCTAGCAGACTAGTCATTCCCTTATCACCTGTACGTGTATAAATCATATGTAAGCCTCCTATCTTTTTCTCATTACACCTATTGTTCTGTTTCTTAAACATTTCGACTTCTAGCTACATATTCCTGCAGATAGAGAAAGACTAAGATGTAAGTGGAGTGAAAAACGCCACCTACATCTTAGTCTTTGAATGTTATTGATTATAAGAAAAGACTTGGCTTGTGCCAAGTCCTCGAACGCAGGCAGAAGCCTTAGTCGTTCTTACTTGGAATCAAGAAAGTGTTATACTTTCTGATTCCGTAAAAAACGTAACAGTATTTCTTTATACTCTGAATTTACGGACAGCATCCTGCAATTCTTCTGCCATATGAGAAAGGCTGCGACTAGTTGCCGCAATTTCCTGCATAGATGCAGTTTGCTGCTCAGTTGCAGCGGAAACAGTTTGAGTCTGAAGAGCATTCCCTTTGGTGACTTCATCAATCCCACGAACTGCGCCAACAATATCTTGGCTCCCAATTGAAATTTGATTAGCGGCATTGGAAATTTCCTTAACTTGTGTAGTAACCTCACCTACAAGTTGGATAATCTGATTAAATGCATTCCCCGCCTCCAAAACTACTCTTGTACCATCCTTTACTTCTTCCGTACCAGTGTTCATTACCAAAACAGCTTGTTCCGTTTCCTGTTGAATTTCACTAATTAACGTTGCAATTTGTTTTGCTGCTTCTTCCGATTGCTCTGCAAGCTTACGTACTTCTTCAGCGACTACAGCAAAGCCCTTACCCTGCTCTCCTGCACGAGCAGCTTCAATTGCTGCGTTAAGAGCCAGTAGATTGGTTTGCCCAGCAATACCAGAGATGGTATCTACAATTTGCCCTATGTGCTTAGAGCGTTCTCCTAACTTGCCTACAACTTGCGCAGAATTTCCTACAGTAGCTTCGATATTCGCCATTTGTTCTTCAGCCGAGTTAATAAGTTTACCACCATTTTGAGCCGCAGAAGTTGTTCTTTGGGATGTGTCCGTGGCATGCTGCGCATTTTGAGCTACTACTTTCGCATCAGAAGCAGATTTTTCAGCCACAGTTAAGGTAGTATTAACTGCATTTGCTTGTTTTTCGGTTCCTGCTGCTACATCCATGATGGAATCAGCAACTAAGGTGGCAGCCTGCGCAGATTGTTCTGCACCAGCAGTTAGTTGTTCTGATGCCGCTGAAAGTTGCTCTACTTTCTCTTGCACTTGTGAAAAAAGTCGTTTTAAATTACCTTTCATTTCTGTCAGCGACTTGGCAAGAATACCAAATTCATCGGAACGCATGCTAAGTCCTTGATGAATTGATCCTGAAAAATCGCCCGCTGCCATAGTAGTCAGCTCTGCTGTGATATGCTTTATCGGATATGTAACCTGTTTTGTTAGGTAGACACTCAGTATTACACCCAAAATCAAAGCTATAACACTTAATGTAATTGCCATAGTCACATTATAAGATACATTATGGTTGGCTTCATCCACCTCTGCGAGAGCATGCTTAGCATTTTCTTCTACAGTAGTATGTAGTGTTTGTTGTATAGACTGAGCAAATGGTGTTAACTCACGAGTTATCGCACCACTTGTCAGAGCTTTTTCATTCGCTTTTTCGATATTGCCAGCTATTCTATCTTTATGTTGTTCCCGCAACACTGGAATAAGTCGAGTCACTACACCAGTCTTATATTTAGTCGTATCATCAATTAGTTTTTCTATATCTTTTAACTTGTCAGGTGGCGTCAAAGCAAGAAGTTGTTTTTCTAATTCCTCAACAGCAGTCAACTTTTCCTCAAAGTTTTTACTATATTTTTCATCTCCATCTGCTATGTAACGTCTGATTTCTAATACTGCACTCGTATATTCATTTTCAGCTTTGGCTGCAGTAATTGCCGCTGCATTACTAGTCTGAATATTATTGATACCTTTTTTTATTTGATTAGAAGACCATAATGAATATACACTCATCCCCACCATTAAAAATAAGATTGCTGCTAAAGATACAATAATTTTTTGTCGAATCTGCATTACTTTATCCCCCTAACGCTTTACATAGTAAGACTATTGTGTGTGCCCTGACATTTCTCAGTTTTTCCAGAAAGATTTGATACAAAAAAATATCATATTTCTGATTCAAAAAAGATATTTTTCTAACATAATTTCATACAACTTGTCAGTTATTGTCACTTTTTATTCCAATAAATATTATAAACTATAACATTTACTTAATAAATATACAAGTTTTTTCAAGTAAATTTCCCCTTATTTAGCCATATTCTATAAAAATCATTAATATAACGACAATATCAAAAATTTATCTACTTAATAAATATGCGAAAAATTAATTACTACTTAATTCTCTATTTTTGATGCTATATTAAAAACATTACCAGACTATCGCCTTGTTAATTTGGAAAACTATTATCAGCTCTATTAATTAAGGAGGTATATCTTTTGGATAATAAAAAAGTTTATCAGCAATGGAACGGCAAAAACATTAATGGCGAAGTTGAATCCAATAATAATATTCTTTCAACAGAAGCAAAAAAGAGTACTACTGCAGATATGGAATGTACAGTAGGTGTTGATACTTTTTCAGGTAATGAACTGTTAGAGGACACAGACTATTAAAAATCTCCCTTAAAGTAGTTTTACAACAAGAGTCCTGCAGATAATGTCTGCAGGACTCTTATTGTGCTATAGAGAGTACTAGTTGACTCTTCTAGACTCCTTATATCCTATGTCCCATAAAACTCATGCTCTGGCTAAACGTATGGCCTCAACGAATTCTTTAGCCTTTGTTGTAATAGAAGCATAATCACCAGTTTTGGCTCCTCCAGTAAGGTTACTACCTACACCCACTGCCACGCAGCCTGCCTTGATCCATTCTCCCACATTATCAACGCCAACACCGCCTGTAGGCATCAGTCTTGCCTGAGGTAGAGGGCCCTTAATGGCTTTAATAAAACCAGGTCCGAAAAGTTCCCCTGGGAACACTTTAATAATGTCTGCACCAGCTTCCATGCCTTCCACTACATCTCTAATAGTCATTGCACCTGGCATGATTGGTACCCGATACCGATTGCATAATTTGACAGTGTCTACATTCAGACAAGGAGATACAACATATTGCGCACCACTTAAAATAGCAATTCTTGCTGTTTCTGGGTCAAGAACTGTTCCAGCTCCAAGTAGAATGTCCTCTGGTGAATAAAGTTTTGCCAATTCACTTATGATTTCATTAGCGCCTGGAACGGTAAAAGTGATCTCAATGGCTACAACACCACCTGCAATGCAAGCTTCTGTAACCTTCTTTGCCTCTTCTTTGGTTTGCGCTCGCACAACGGCAACGAGGCCTCCCTCAATAATCTTAGTGATTACCTTTTCTTTCTCCAATTTTTTATCCTCCTGATCTTTCGATTCTACTCATGTTTTAACGGCGAACTGCGCCTTTAGCAGAAGAAGTCGTATTTGCTCCATATAATTTAAGAAATTCACTTTCTACGTCCTTAATAACTGGTTGATAATTTTCTTTCCTGTTTTGATATTCTTCTTCTGTAATTTCCCAGTGAATACTTCGCTCGTAAATATTGATACTTACTCTGTCACCATTTTGCACAAAAGCAATGGGTCCTTTTTCTGCAGCTTCTGGAGAAAGATATCCGATTGACAATCCTCCCGAAGCCCCTGAGAAACGTCCATCTGTAACGATTGCAGCATCACCCACTGCAGCAATAATCTCAGTGGCTCTATGCATCTCCCTCATTCCTGGGCCACCAATAGGACCCTCATTACGAATTATAAGTACATCTCCAGAAGATAATTCGTCTTTTTGCGCTGCATTAATGCAAGCTTCTTCTGAATCAAATACCTTCGCAGGACCTGAATATATCCATTTTTCTTTAGGAACAGCGGAGCACTTAACGACAGCCCCTTCTGGTGCCAAATTACCATATAACACAGCAATACCACCTTCCCTGGAAAAAGCATCTGTAAAGGAGTGAATAATAACTCCATCTGCATCTGCAGCGCTTTCTAAGTTTTCAGCCAAACTTTTTCCATTCACACCTACTGTATTTGTGGCTAAAACAGGGATTAGTTCCTTCATAATAGTAGGAATTCCACCAACAGGATAAAGATCAGCTACTGTATATTCCCCACCATTTGGCGTCACCTGTGTCAATAGTGGTGTTTTACGACTAATACGGTCAAAATCACGATAAGTCCATTCAATACCACATTCTTTGGCAATGGCAGGTAAATGCAATACACTATTTAAAGAAGCCCCCATAGCTAAAATAACAGCTGTTGTATTATGAAATGCCTCTTTTGTCATGATATCACGGGGTTGTATATTTTGATTTACCAAGTTTACAATCGTGTAACCTGTATCATAGGCATTTTGTTCTTTCTCTCTACTAATGGCTGGTATTAGAGAAGATCCAGGTAAGGAAAGGCCTAGTGTCTCTACTGCAATACTCATCGTATTGGCTGTTCCCAAAAAGGGACAAATACCAGCCGTAGGATAATACTTTACCGTTGCTTCAACAAGTTTTTCCTCATCAATTTCACCACGAATAAATTGTTGACGAGCGCTCTTAGATTCACTGGGTTTAATCTGATTGATCATAGGCCCCCCAGTAACCATGGCAGTTGGAATATTTAACTTTGCTGCCGCCATTAGCATAGCTGGCACAATCTTATCACAAGAACCTAGTAATACCATTCCATCAAAAATACCATGGGCTTTTATCATGACTTCAATTGAGTCACTGATTAATTCACGACTTGGTAACACATATCTCATTCCATCATGCCCTTGAGCAATACCATCACAAATCGCTATGGTATTAAATTCTAATGGATGCCCACCATTATCAATAATACCCCGTTTTACATGAGCAGCTAAATCCCTAAGGTGTGCATGCCCTGGTACGATTTCATTCCATGAGTTGACTACTGCAATGATTGGCCGATCTAAATTTTTATAGTTAGCTCCACAGGAACCTAGGTGCCCTTTTGCTATCGCCCTTTGGTATGCGGGCATTTTTGATAATACATTATCCATAAGAATCCCCCTACTCATTTCAAGAATTAACACCACTGCCCAAACTTAGGCTACAGATAAAGAAGACTTGATTCAGATGGAGTTTTAACTCCATTTGAATCTTAGTCGCACTTATCCAGGGACTTAGCCGCTCTTAACTCACACTTATAGAAGATGGGAGTCTTAGAGCGGTTTAGTCATCGGATAAAATCCATTACATTGATTTTTCTTATCAAAACGTCGTACGATAAGAGTAGAATAATTAGTTCGCAATATGGGTTGTCGCTACATCGGAAGAAGAGGTTTTTGTAACCAATGTCAGTATGACTGCTAGTACTAATGAGCTTGCCATAAATATATAGGATGCACTTGGCCCGCCTGTGGCACCATTGAGATACCCTACAATATAAGCTCCGACAAATGAACCTAACGCTCCAAAGCTATTAATGAGTGCCATGGCTCCCCCTGCCACATTTCTCGGTAAAATTTCTGGAATGATGGCAAAAAATGGTCCATATGGAGCATACATCGCACCACCGGCAATAACTAACAGAAAATAAGATAGCCAAAAGTTAGAAGCCCCTAATAAATAAGATCCGAAAAAGGCAATGGCACCAATGAGTAAGGATATCCATACAAAACCTTTGCGATTTTGCGTTTTATCAGAATAGTATGAAACAATTACCATCAAAGCTGCCGCCAAGGCATAAGGTACCGAAGTGAGCCAACCTGCAGCAACGATCCCCATATTAGATGCGGACTTAATAATAGATGGTAGCCACATCACAAATCCATAAACACCAATACTCCAAAAGAAATATTGAAAAGCAAGAGTAATAACCTTCGGTGATTTGAAAGCTTCTGCGTAATTTTTAACTGGTTTTAAGCCTTTCTGCTCTTCTAGTAAGGCTTCTTCAATATCCTTTTTCTCAGAAGATGTAAGCCAATTGGCTTCTTTGGGATGATCTGTAACCATCATCCACCAAATAACGGCCCAAATAATCGAAGGGATACCTTCTATAATAAACATCCAGCGCCAACCAAAAGAATTTACAAGATATCCTGATACGATAGACATCCATAATACAGTAATTGGATTCCCCAAAATCAAGAAAGTATTGGCTCTAGAACGCTCCGATTTAGTAAACCAATGGCTCAAAAATACCAGCATCGCTGGCATAACTACGCTTTCCACGACCCCCAACATAAATCGAATAACATATAGGGCAGAGATATCGTTAACCATACCTGTTGCAGTAGCCAAGCCACCCCATAAGATCAATGTCCAAAATACGAGTTTTTTTGCACTGCGTTTTTCAGCATAAAGTGCACCTGGAATTTGAAAAAAGAAATACCCTAAGAAAAATAATGCACCAAGTAATGAGGATGCGGATGCCGTAATGTTCAGATCCCGAGCAAGGCCAGAAGCTGCCCCAAAACTATAATTCGCCCGATCAAGATAAGCTAAGCTATAAGTGATAAATGCCAACGGAATCAATTTCATCCAACGACTAGGAGCCAACGCTTTTACTTCCATTTTACTTTCTCCTTCTTCTCTTAACATTTTTATACCCTACTCACATCTTGCTATGCTACCTCACAGGATAGTGAGGTAGATTGCCACCTAAAACTGCTACCACATCAGTAGCAACCATTATGCTCATTCTTGCCACCGTTTCACGAGTATTTGAACCGGCATGTGGGGTTAAGACAACATTTTTCAAACTAAAAAATCGTTCATCAAGCAGAGGTTCCACTGCAAAAGTATCTAAACCCGCACCAGCAATTACCCCTTCCTGCAAGGCCTTAATTAGATCTTTCTCAACAATCAGATCGCCACGGGCTGTATTGATAAGTACAGCTGTATTTTTCATACTTTGCAAGCTTTTTGCATGAATCATACCAACGGTTTCAGGGGTAGAAGGTGCGTGCAATGAGATAAAGTCTGCTTTTTTAAAGAGCTCTTCCAACGATACATACTTGATTCCATACTGAGCAGCAAAGTCAGGATTAGGCCAAACATCGAAAGCTATTATATTCATATCAAAGGCCGCAGCCCTTTTAACAACTTCCCTACCGATATTTCCTGTTCCTACAATTCCTAACGTTTTACCTGATAGCTCTGTTCCCGTAATTCTTTCCCATTTTCCTTGCCGTACCAATTGGTCCATAGCGGCAATATTACGAGTCACTGCCATTAATAGTCCCATGGCTAATTCAGCTACTGATTTCGTCAGAACGCCTGGAGTATAGGTCACTTGTATCCCATGTTCTTTCGCAGCAGCAACATTAATATTGTCATACCCTACGCCATATTTACCGATAACTTTAAGGGTAGGCATTCCTGCTGCAATTACCTTTTCAGTTACCTCATCCGTCCCTGTAATCAACGCATCCATTCCTGGTATTAACTCTAAGAGTTCTGCTTCTTTTAAAGGCCTTCCAACTGGATTCCATGTAATTAAATATCCTTGGGATTCCAAGAGGGCTTTTGCCTCATCACATAATGCAAATGATCTTGCCGTTACTAATACCTTAACCAAATACTCATCTCCCTCACACCTACATTTTTTTACAAAACTAGTTTTCTACACCCTGTTATCCAAAATTAGTCTGCAAATATGATTCAAGTTGTAGTGAATTTGGTAATCCATCATTATCACCTGGGAACATGACTGCTAATGCTCCAATCGCATTTCCCCTCACTACTGCCTCTTTAAGGGATAGACCAGCCTGCAGGCCACTTACTACACCTACGGCAAATCCATCTCCTGCACCCACAGTATCTACGACCTTTTCCACCTTGAACCCCTGCACTTCGAAAGAAGAATCTTGTGTTTTAACAAAAGCCCCCTTCTCACCTAACTTAATAACGACAGTGGACACCCCTTCTTTCAAATAGAAGTCAGCAATCTGATTTGGATCATCACTACCTGTTAAGATTTTACCTTCATTAACCCCAGGTAATACAAGATCGCTGAGAAAAGCTAAATCATTAATAACACTTACCATTTCGTCCTTACTTTTCCATAATTGTGGTCGTAAGTTGGTATCAAAGGAAATAGAAATCCCTTTTTCTCTAGCAGCTGCCATTAGTTTGTAACTCACTTCCCGGCAAGTAGAAGATAGAGCAGGAGGTATTCCTGTTAAATGAAGATGTTTGACTTTGTCCCAGAGAATATTACTAACATCTTCTGTGTGTAAGTGAGAGGCTGCTGAATGCCTGCGAAAATAAAAGACTTCTGGATCACCGATTTCTACTTTTGATTTTAATTGAAAGCCTGTAAAATGCCCTGCATCATAGGTCACATACCGAGTATCAATGTTATTTTCTAAAAGAAACCGATTAATATATGTTCCAAAAGGATCTTCTCCTAACTTTGTAATATAAGCTACCTCATGACCTAGTCGCGCCATGCCGATTGCAAAGTTTACTTCTGCACCTGCAACAAGCTTAGTAAATTCTTCGATTTTATCAAGCTCTCCCTTTTGATTGGCTAAAAAGAGTGCCATAGGTTCTCCAAGAGTAAGAATTTCACACATATATTTTCCTCCTGTCATTTAAAACAAAAATAATATCGAATGCCCTAGTGAGTATTATGATTCTAGAATTACTTAATTAGGATCTACTATTCTTTCAATCGCGCCCTTTAACACTTCAACTGGCTTAGGGCCACAAGGATATTCAATCCCCAAAGGAACATTTTGCGGCAGCATCTTTAGTATTGCCCGCCAATCCAATTGCCCTTGATCCAAAGCACGAGCAACTGGTTCGTCGTTTTCATAAATTACATCCTTCAAGTGGATATATTTCACATATTCTCCAAGTTGAGAAGTATTACTCACTGGATTTTCATTAACCCAACACCAGTTGCCGATATCGTAAGTACAGTAAATAGGAATTTCATATTCTTTACAACAATCTAAAAACTCTTTTAGCACTGTTACTTTCCCACTTAACAGAGTTTGATCATTTTCTACAGTGACAACCATATTTCTTTTTTGTAAGCTAGCTTTTAAGGCTTCAATTTCTTCAACATTACTAGCATCAAAATCACCAATCGTAAACTTTACCATCTTCATCTGCATACGTTCAGCCTCATCTAGGCAAGAAAGAACGTTACTACGATCAAAACGTTTTTTACTGAAAAGGTCGACTGGAACTGAATATAGCAATTGAATTTTTTGTTTCTCTGCTTCTAGCACCATTTGCTTTATTTCCCCAGGGAAATCGACAATCCACTCTCGGCGAATCTCAATTTTCGATACTCCCAAAGATTTAACTAATTCAAATGTTTGCCACTGTCTAATTCCTGCATCAATCAACTCCTTAAAAACAATCGTGTTGATAACAATATTTTCTCTCATCCTCTTCAAAATCTGCCTCCTCAATTTTACTAAATGCTTTAGTTTACCAATTTCGTTTATCGGTTTCTAAATCAAAAAAATATCAACTTCTCAAATAATAGTTTACCGTTTTAGTTTATCGGTTACTAAGTTAAAAATTTTTTATTTTTTTAGCTTAGTAGATCCTCTAATAATGAATTGACTTTCCAATTCAATGACCTCAGGACTACTTTTCGAATTTTCTTCTAATCTAAACATCATACGTTTGACGCACTCAACACCAACATCATAAAAAGGCTGGGACACTACCGTGATTCCTGGTCCAATCAACTCCATCCAAGGCCAGTTATCAAAACCGCATATGGCAACATCTTGCGGGATAGTTAGACCCAAACGATGCATTGCCCCTAATACACTTATCATAGTGACACCATTAGCAGTAAATATTGCATTTGTCTGTCCCTGATTGTGAGCCAGAAATTGTTGCACTTGATTTTCAATACCACTTTCATCTTTACTATCAATCACATATTCTTGTGGCTCCAATTGTAGCATGTGACATGCTTCCTTATAGGCCTGCTGCCGAATCATTCGAGTTCCAATGTTATTAATCGGTTCTGTAAAATAGCCTACTTTTGTAAATCCTTCTTCTGCAAGATAGGTAATCGCATCAATAGTAGCTTGATAGTCATTTGTTTTAACAGTATCAAACATAGTAGGAAAAATAGGTCTATCAGCTAATACAATAGGAACGTGATTCTCTGCAATATCGCGTAAAAATTCGTTATTATCGCCTGACACATTGATAATTAAGCCTTCTACTCTTTGATCAATCATCGATAAAATATATTCTCGTTCTTTTTCACTATCATTATCTGTGTTGGCAACCACAACATTATATCCACATTGTTTACAGTAATCTGTAATACCCTTTACCAATATAGAAGAAAATGGATTGCTGATATCAGCAATTAGTACGCCAATTAGATGGCTCTTACTTGATTTTAAGCTTCTCGCCAAATTATTAGGACGAAAATTTAATTCCTCAATAATACCTTTAATCCTCTGTTGGGATTCAGCCGACATAAATTCAAACTTCCCATTCAGATATCTTGATATTGTTGTCTTAGAAACTCCTGCTCTTTTAGCAACATCCGCAATTGTGATATTCGTTTTACTTTTTTCCATCTATATTCTCCCTACTAGAGGATGTTTATCGGTTTCTGAAACCAATAAACATGAATCTTTTTTCATAATATCTGATAATTCCAACATTGTCAATCTACATTTTTGAGTTAAATCTAAAAATGTAGGCACTCTTCCTTATAGGAAAAGTGCCTACATAGGTATTATATACTCGCCTATCTATAATCGGAATTGGGACACAATTACCTGCAGTTCAGCCGCCATGTTGGCTAATGCTTGGCTGGAAGACGCAATCTCTTCCATGGAAGCAGATTGTTCTTCGGTTGCTGCAGAAATGGTTTGGGTATCTCCTGCCGTTTCAGCAGCTACGGTTTTCACGCTGTCTACAGAATGAACAACCTGACCACTAGAAGCGGATAAGACTTCTGCAGCTGAGCCAATTTCTTGGATTTGACGATTAAGCTGCTCTACCAAGCCTGTAATAAAATTGAATCGTTCACCAGTTGCAGTAATAACCTCCGTTCCCTTGGCTACCTCATTCGTTCCCTGATTCATGGTTGTTACGGCTGCACTTGTATTAGATTGAATTTCACGAATAATAATAGCAATTTTCTGCGCTGCTTCATGGGACTGTTCAGCTAATTTTCTTACTTCATCAGCCACCACAGCAAACCCTCGCCCTTGCTCACCGGCCCTTGCTGCCTCAATCGCAGCATTAAGTGCTAATAAATTTGTTTGTCCTGCAATACCGCTAATTACATCTACAATTTCTCCGATTTGTTGAGAGCTTGCTCCCAGTTGCTGAACCACTTGGGCAGCTTGGGCAACCGATTCTTTAATTAATTGCATTTGAGCTACAGCTTGTCCGACTGCCTCACCACCAGCATTCGCAGCTTCAGCAGTCTCCCCGGAATTAGTAGAGACATTTTTTGCATTACTGGCAATATTGTCAATCGCGGTTGCCATCTCCTGCACAACAGAGATTGTTTCCTCAACGGCGAAAAGTTGACCCGATGCACCAGTAGCTACGTTCGTAACTGTTTCCGCAACTTGACCTGCTGCTTGTGCCGACTGCTCTGAACTTGCAGTTAATTCCTCACTAGCTGCCGCCACTTGTTCCGCCGACTTTGCTACTTGGCTTATCACCTTACGCAGATTCTCTGTCATTGCAGTAAAGGATTGTACCATATCTCCAATTTCATCCTTACCAACATATGTAATCTTCACTAGGCTTAAATCACCATTGGCAATGTTTTGAGCCGATACTGCTACCTGACTTAGAGGCCTCGATATACGTCTTGCTAAAATCAATGCAGCAGCGCAGGCTAAAATAAAAATAATAACATCCAGTATCCCAACTATTGCCTGCATATGATCCACAGCTTCCCCATTTTCTTTTACACGTAAATCCATACGCTCCGCTAAAAATTTCACTGTATCATTCATGTTTTTTTCAGCAGTTTCTATTTTCCCGCCCGCTGCAGCTACGGATTTCAGAGCTTCCTCCTGCCCAATCGTTTTCCGAGCAAGAATTCCTTGATCTGAAACCTTATGATACTCAGCCAATGATGCTCTAAGGCCAGCTACTTTCTCTTTCCCCTCTGGTGTAATCAATTTCTTTTCCAAGCTGGATAAGGTATCCTCCATTTTTTTTCTTGATGTTTCATAACCTTGAACATATTTAGGATCTGCTGTTAATATAAAACCACGAACTTGAGATGCTTGATTGTTTAGCTCAATGTTAAGATCCTTAATCTCAACTACTAGAGGAACGCTTCTTTTTAATACACCATCGTAGCCGTCTTGTACATTGTCAATTTTGTAGTAGGTAAACACACTTAGCCCTGTAAAGGCTAGCACAATTGTCATGCACACCAATAGAATTTGTTTGCCAATCGTTAGTCGCATAAATTACCCCACCTTATATTATAATATTTACAAAAAAGATTTCCTTATATTACTACTTCTGGCTATTTTACATTTTTCTCCACATCAAGACAAAAGTCCTTTTTATATTGTTATATTTATGATTTTTTGACATTTTATTTACTTTAAATGATATAAGCCATAGGAATAATTTACTAGTTAATCCAATTATAAAAACGACTCTGTAATTAAAATAACTAAATTCATTAAAGTAACTAAAGTAATTAAAGTTACTAATTGCTTTTTTAAACATCACTTAATAAAAATTGCTCCGAAATTATCATTTCAGAGCAATTTTTAACTAACTATTTAATATTTAGTTGTCTTGAAATGGCTTCTACATGCTTCTGTCTTAACCATTCTCCAATTTCTTTACCTTGCAAGGTTTTAGGAACCACTTCTCCTTTAGGCAAGACCATTGCCGCTCTCAGCGGTCCTAGTTTTAGATTTATTAATCCTGCAGCATTAACAATGAGGTCGTATTCCTCTATTGCAAGAGAACCACGTCTTAATTTAGTAATTATATCTACAATCTGACTAGGAGTTGGATTATCTAAAATGCCTATAATTTCACTGACAGTAATCGCCGCATCCAGCCAATCACCAGGTAATGTCATCCTATTATTCCATAAAACTAAGCTCTTCTTGTCCAGCACTAAGCCTAATGATGCAAATCTTAGTTTCGGATTATGTGTTACGCCTGCTACTAAATCTAGCATGTTGATTGCTTTTTCAAACTCTGTAATAGATAACGCTGCTATTTCTTTAAATGTAACCTGTAGCAAAAAAGCCTCTGCTAGAACCTTGAAAAATTCCCCTGGTTGCTGAGCTTCTGCTAAAACCTTTGTAAATTCACTAAGCACCCGCTCTACAGGCTCTTGTGCAAGTTCTTCAGCGGTCTTAGTGGCAAGCTGTAAGGTCTCTTTATCGATGCTAAAACCAAAACGGGCAGATTGTCCAGCCAGCCTCAAAGCTCGCATAGGATCATCGGAAAAGTGTTGACTTGTCGCTCGTAAGACCTTATGTTTGATATCCTGTATCCCGTGAAAAGGATCAATAATCTCTCCCGTCAAACTATCCTGAGCGATGGAATTGACTGTAGTATCACGCCGAAAAAGATCTTCTTCAATGGTTATTTTGGGCTTAGCTGACACTTTAAAACCTTTGTATCCGCTTCCCTCTTTTCGTTCTGTTCTCGCAAAAGCTACTTCCCGCTTTATGCCATCAATCCCCATGTGAAATACAGGAAAAGACTTTCCACATTCCTTAGCTTCAGGAAACAGTTCCTTAAAATTTTTCTTAACCATTCCCACTACGCAAAAATCAATATCCTTAGGGATCACTCCCATAAAACTATCCCGAACACAACCCCCAACTCTAAAAACACGTCCGCCATTCTCTGCAATAATTTCAGCAAATCGTTTCTCTGTTAATCCGCTATCACTCATTTTTGTATCCTTTTCCTCTCAACTTTTGCCTCTTACCCAGTTTATATGGATTATATACTAGAAAAACCTACTTCTTTTACCTTATGTACCTTGCCTTTTATCTTTGTTTCTTGGAGCCCGTCTATGACAAGATCTCCTTTATCTCCAAGGATCTCAACATAGGAGCAGGTATCTTGGACATCAATAATGCCAATATCGCCTCCGCTAATTCCCGAAATGGTAGTAAGCGCTCCTAGTATATCTCCTGGTCGCATCTTCGTCTTTTTTCCTGCATTTATCCTAAGTCTAGTAATCTGGCGATTTAATGCTTCGCTTTTATCAAATTTTAACGTAGGCCCAATTTCAGCATGTTGATTAAACATCAATTTTCCTGCTGCCACGTCTTCCCTATTCGGAAATTCTTGTTTTGGTATCTTATATTCTACATATTCCTCTATTTCACGCAAAATCCTATATTCATTCCCAGTTACAAAAGAAATAGCCCTACCTATATTCCCAGCCCGCCCTGTTCTGCCAATTCTATGAACATAGCTTTCATTATCCTGCGGCATATCAAAGTTAACCACAAGAGATATATCATCTATATGAATCCCTCTTGCTGCCACATCCGTCGCAATCAGAAATCGGTACTCTCCTCTTTTAAAATCTTGAATGGAGTGCAAGCGATCTCTTTGTTCCATTCCCCCATGCAAGCTTCCACAAGAATAACCTTTTTGTTCCATCTTTGCAAAAAGATTTTCTACCTTGTCCCTTGTATTGCAAAAGACAATACAACTATCCGGTCTTTCAACATAAATTAGGTTCGTAAATAGATCAAACTTATCATTTTCTTCTACTTCATAATAAACTTGCTCAATGCTTTTTACACTCGGATTTTCTGCATCAACTTCTATCTTTATCGGATTCTTCATGTATTTTTTGCATATTTCCTGAATCTTATCTGGCATGGTAGCAGAAAATAACATGGTGACCCTGCTGAGAGGCAATACTGTTAGGATAGCTTCCACCTGCTCGATAAAGCCCATATCCAGCATTTTGTCTGCTTCATCAATAATCAGATACTGCACTTCTTCTAGATTCATATTTTTTCTTTCAATGTGATCTAAGGTTCTTCCTGGAGTACCAACAATAATATGTACTCTTTGCCTTAATTCTCTTTTTTGTACTTCCATTGGTTGTCTACCAAAAACAACGGCACACCTGATTCTTTTAAACCTTCCTATATTGGAAATCTCCTGTTTTACTTGTACTGCCAATTCCCTAGTTGGTGTAAGAACCAATACCTGAGGATTTTTTTGCTCGATTATTATTTTTTCACAAACGGGAATGGCAAAGGCAGCTGTTTTACCACTACCAGTCTGAGAGCTCACTACGATATCCTTCTCTGCAAGAGCCAAGGGTATTACCTCTTCCTGAACCCTAGTAAGTGTCTCATACCCTAACTCCTTTAACGCTTTTGCTATTTCCTTACTAAAAATATACTTCTCAATATTCTGACCATCCATATGATGTACAACCTCATTTTCCTCAAATTATCTTATCGTTAGCCTGCAGTAGTTTGTCTATCGTTATACATATAATAGCATAGCTGAGAGTGATATAAAAATGATCCCTATAAGTAGGGATCATTAAGAATCATTTAACTATATTTTTTTAGTGTAATAGACACAAATCCGTATTTATTGACCATTGGCATTTTTTAAGTATTGTAAAGTTTCCTCTGCTTCCTAGGATACTCTACAACCCTTTCACTACATGTTGAAGCTCTACTGGCAGAAAAAGCATCTCATCTTCCCGGACTTGTGGTGGATTGATGGGAATAAATCCTGCTGTATTCATAAACTCTTGTCCATCCGTCAAAAGGAACTCTAAAAATTCTAATGCTTCTTTACGATGAGGTGCATTATTTACTAAGGTTAAGCCATAAATAATCGGTTGTCCTTTTACCTCGACAAAAGATCCCTCTGCCTTGCCAGTAAGTTTTAAAACAGCTTGCTGATAATAACCTGCATACTCTAAAGATGAAAAGTCTAGTTGCTCTGGTAACTTCACATAGTGATAACCGCCTTGTTTCGCTGAGGATTCATACATAAAGAAATAATCTAATTGACCTGCATGAAGTTTTTCTTGAATTACTTTGCCATCATTCACAATATTAGTAGGATGAAAGTTATTTTCGAGTCGTTGGTATAAACCAGGTAATTGATAATATTTTTCGGCCAATTGCAGCGACAAGACGGCTCGATAACCACCTGGATCTAAATTGGGATCTGTGTGACCATATTCTACATCTGGTCTAGCTAAGATCTCATACCAATTCTCTTCATTAATTTCATTACCATATTTGCTTTTATCCGTATACACTAGGACAGCCTTGTTTCTAGCAAAAAACACATTAAACTTGGCAAATTCCGGCTTCATTAACGTATCAATGGTTTCATAGTCTGCTGAGGCGACAATATCACAGGGCCTGTTCAATTCTGTTACTTTGCGGGCAGCTTCACGACTACCGCTACCTTCTAATACTACCTTGATTTCTGGATGAATGGCTTCATAAGCATTAGCAATTTTTTGAAAAGGTCCATTTAAACTGCCTGCATGGAATACAATGACCTCTGTTCTTTGAGGGTTTTCGGCAGCCTGTACAACTGAGAAAAACGATAAAAGTAAAAATAAACATATTAAAAAACTATACTTACTTTTCATAATCATAACCCCTTTCCATTTTTGATTTGTTCTATCTTACAGGTAAAATCCAATGGCGCAGCGTATAATACAGAACTTAGAACAATAAGATCCACATGTTTTGCAAATTCTTTAATGCGAGCTGCTTGGATTCCCCCTGCGACACCAATTTTCAATTGACTATAAATCTCCTTTTTTAAAATGTGATGTATTTAGAGATTGTCCCGTTGTTAAATCCAGAAAAATACGTTATGCTGTACACAGAATAATCAAGTAACCATGAGGTGATAGTAATGTCAAACACTATAGCTTACACCCCAGAAGAAGTGGCTAAAATTCTTAAAATTTCACGTTTCACCGTCTATGAATTTATCAAGCGCGGCGATTTGACAGCTTACCATATCGGACGCAAACTACGTATAGAAGCATCCGATCTAGAGAAGTATATGAAAAATGCAAAAGGTATAAATGTAATAGAATCACCAGTCGTCACTCAAACTGCTAACGTCTCTTCTACTGCTCAAGATGGTTTAATTATTTATGGACAAGATGCTGTTTTAGATGTGTTAACTCGTCATCTCGAAAAAAAGATGCCTCAAGTTCGCTCTTTACGTTGCTTTAATGGTAGTATGGATGGCTTGATTGCTTTATACCGTGGTACAGCCAATTTGATTACAACTCACCTTTGGGACGGAGATACGGGAGAGTACAACACTCCTTATGTACGTCACCTGCTACCAGGCCAAAGGGCACTCATTATTAATTTAGTCTATCGCCAAGAAGGATTTTATGTAGCTCCTGGCAACCCTAAAAATATCAAGGACTGGCCAGATTTGCTACGATCTGATATTCGGTTCATTAACAGAGAACGCGGCTCGGGTGCCAGAGTACTGCTTGATGAAAAGTTCCAACAGCTTAACCTTGATCCAAGATCCATTCCAAACTATGACCAGGAAGAAACCAGCCATCTGGCTATCGCCAGTTTGGTCGCCCGCGGCGAGGCTGACGTAGGGTTAGGTATTGAAAAGGCAGCAATGCAAGTACAAAATGTAGAATTTATTCCTCTACAAAAAGAACGATATGATTTAGTTATGTTGCGGCATGATTTAGACAAACCTCACTTCCAAGCCTTGTTGTCCATATTGCGTTCTCCTGCATTTCGCAATGAAATCGCAGGCATGGGAGGCTATGATGTATCACGAATGGGTGATATCATCGCAGAACTGTAAATATAAAATCCTCCTCCCAAAAAGAAGTACCGGCTGAGAACGTCATAAACGATCCAGCCGGTACTTCTTTGTACACACAATTGGTTATCCATAACCAAACACTATCAAACTCAACTTAACCGCATTATACATCTATACAACGTATAATTCAATGCATTTATTTTATAAAATGAAGACTTTTTTATTGACTCTAGTATCCTTTTGTAGTATTTTAGTTATAAGTTAGCACTTATTCTGTCTATTTAATTCTACGCAGCAATTGACCTTATTTTAAATTGAGATACAAAGTTGTATCAACTAATCTAGTTCTGTTGAGCTATGTTAGTTGTTTTTTTTATCCGATGACTAAACCGCTCTAAGACTCCCATCTTCTATAAGTAGGAGTTAAGAGCGGCTAAGTCCCTGGATAAGTGCGACTAAGATTCAGATGGAGTTAAAACTCCATCTGAATCAAGTCTTCTTTATAAAGTATACTAATTAATAAAAAACAGAGGAGGCAATTTAATTGAAAAGTCGTTTACTAGTATTTTTAATGGCAGCCCTGCTAATAGTAGCTGCCATGACTACAGGGTGCGGTGGCGAAAAATCAGCAGCTCCAGCCACACCGCCACAAAAAGTTGAGTTAAACGTATCTGCAGCCGTCAGTTTAAAAGATGCCCTTGCTGAAATCCAAAAAAATTATGAGGCGAAAAATTCCAATATAAAACTAGTTTATAACCTCGGAGCATCAGGTGCTCTCCAAAAGCAAATTGAGCAAGGTGCTCCCGCTGATATTTTCATCTCTGCGGCTCCAAAACAAATGAATGATTTAGAAGAAAAAAATCTAGTGAATAAAGCTACTCGCAAGAATTTGGTAGAAAACAAACTGGTTATTATTGTACCTACAGCATCGACTCTCAATATCACAAAATATGAAGATTTAACAAAGGATGAAGTTCAAAAACTAAGTATCGGTGAAACAGCATCTGTACCAGCCGGGCAATACGCACAAGAAGTCCTAAAGAAGTTAGGGATTTGGGATAAAATACAAAATAAAGCCGTTCTCGCAAAAGATGTTCGCACTGTTTTGACTTATGTGGAAACAGGCAATGTAGAAGCTGGCATCGTTTATAAAACGGATGCCGCATCTAGTGACAAAGTAAAAATTGTAGCTACCGCGCCGGAAGGTTCTCACCAACCAATCTTATATCCCATTGCTATTTTGTCAGGAACCAAACAACAGAAAGCCGCTGAAGATTTCCTCACCTATCTAAGCACTCCTGAATGTAAGGCTATATTTGAAAAATACGGTTTTACCATGAGCAAATAATATGTAGTTAACGCACTGATTATTTGAATTGTCAGGATCTTATAAAAGCGGTACAGTATAGGAATGTAGCCTTATAGAGATCTTGATTTATGCACATCTTTAGTGCGTTTTTATTCTATAAATATAAAAGATGGCGCAGGTGAAAAATATGGTTGAATGGCAACCCGTTATTCTCTCCATCAAGGTTGCTTCTATTTCAGTACTATTTGTATTTTTTCTTGGAGTATTATCGGCTTATGTGATGAGAAGTATAGATATTCCAGGTAAAGCAGCTTTAGAATCATTTTTTACTCTGCCCTTAGTTTTACCTCCTGTAGTCATTGGTTTTTTACTATTAGTCTTAGTTGGCAAACAAGGACCAGTGGGTATCCTATTAACAAAATATTTCAATATGCAGATTATATTTACCCAATCTGCCGCCGTTCTCGCTGGTACTGTTGTCTCCTTTCCATTGATGTATCAAAGTACCAAGGCAGCTTTTGAGGGTATTGATAAAACCCTGGAAGATGCCGCTCGTACTCTAGGTGCTAGCGAGTGGCGGGTATTTTGGACAGTAACGATCCCATTATCTTGGCCAGGTCTTGTATCCGGCTTGGTATTATCCTTTGCAAGAACCTTAGGAGAATTTGGTGCTACGATTATGATTGCCGGTAATATTCCTGGTAAAACCCAGACTATCCCCTTGGCGATTTACTTCGCAACAGAATCAAATGATCTAGTAACTGCAGGGATGTATGTAATCATCATTAGTGTACTCACCTTTTCTATTATTTTCGGTCTGAATCATTGGAAAGGAAAAACACATTAGCTGAGACAGCAATAGGAAGGGGTATTCTATGCTAACAGTAGATATAAAGAAAAAATTATCTGACTTCACTTTAGACATCTCATTTACTGCTCCGAATAAAACCCTTGTTTTATTCGGTCCTTCCGGCTGTGGCAAAACAACCATCTTGCGTTGTATAGCAGGCTTAATGAAACCAGATGAAGGTAGCATTGTATCTAATAAAACTGTTTTTTATTCTTCGAAAGCAGCAACTCATTTACCACCTAGAAGTAGGAATGTCAGCTATATGTTTCAGGACTTTGCACTATTTCCTCATATGAATGTAAAACATAATATTTGGTATGGAGTGAAAACACATAGCCAGCAAGCAACTGATTTGTATGAAAAACTCATTACCCTATTAAGAATTGAGCATTTACCCCATCGAACAATAGTCCAATTATCTGGCGGAGAAAAACAACGGGTGGCTATGGCTCGTGCATTAATGGCTGAACCACAGATTCTTTTGTTAGATGAACCTTTATCGGCACTCGATGCCCAAAGTCGTTATGAATTACAAGATGAATTAAAAAAGTTGCAAGAAATCTGGAATATTCCATTTATACTTGTTACCCATTCACCAGAAGAAGCCCAAGCCCTCGGTAGCGAAGTAATTTTTCTTCATCAAGGACAGCAGGTTTCAGAGCCACCACCCTCCTGGTACATGAATAGCAATGGTAAAACGACAAGAAGTTCTTTTCAATATTTTTATTAATCCATAATAAGAGAAAAACATTAACACATATTTTTTTAACCACAGAGGCGCAGAGGACACAGAGAAAAGATAGAGTTATAAAATCCCCCTCAGCGTTCTCTGCGCCTCTGCGGTTCATCATTTATTCTCGTCTTTTTAACAAATCATTTACTTTCTAACATAACAAAGAAGAAGGCGTTTTTTATAATCGCCTTCTTCTTTGTTATGTAGGAGTATTATTTTATGATCATAACTTCTGTGGACTTGATCAATGCAGTGACTTCATCTCCGACTTTTAATCCTAAATCATCAATTGAATCCGTAGTGATAGTAGCGACAATTTCATCACCTTTATAGTCAACTACAACTTTGGCCATTACAGTGCCTTTTACTACCTCTTTGACAATACCTTGCAATTTGTTTCTACCGCTGATTTTCATAGTAATATCCCCTCTCTTATTATAATTTTGCACAAAGAGCTAAGCTCTTGGATACAAACTTTATCATCATTTTATATTTTCACATAGTTAGCTATATAAAATACATTCTATGTTATCTGTATGTCCAATAAAATGTTGTCAATTTGTCCACCACTACGTAACAATTCCCGAATCGCCAGCATTTTTTGATCTATTCTAGTCAATGTCACTAGATTTTCTCGTTCTTTCTCGGAGGTTTCAATGACCCTACAGATACCGCCATTTTTAATCACAATCCTTTTATCCCCCATCAATGCCAATATGGGGTCATGAGTTGCCATGAGTACAATTTTTTGTTTATCAATCAATAATCGTAAGGCCTTTTGACGATCAATACCTGCATTTTCAATTTCATCAATCAAGACAATCGGTGATGAACTTAAATAGGCCGTATCGGCAATCATTAAGGCCCGAGATTGCCCTCCACTTAACGATGTAATAGGTGTATCTGGTGTAAATTGTTCTCCTGCCAATTCATTGGCTTTGGCGATAATATGACTTTTTATTTCTTCTATATTCTCCAACATCCTACTTTCTGCATGCATACTGACAAATTCGTCTACTGTTAGATCCATAATAAAATTCATATTTTGCGAAAGCTGGGCTACCAACTTATGTTCAACAGAATAACGGCATTTCATATCAGGCAACTGCCCATTTATCAGTATTTTGCGATTCGTGGGTGTATCTTCTTGTGCCACCCATTCAATATCGGCAAGTAATCTGCTCTTGCCAGAACCAGTAGGCCCCACAATGCAGACAATTTCCCCTGCCTGTATTGTCAGTTCTATCTCTTCTGATTTTCCATACTTGTCATTGCCGCCTAAGATAGTAATTGACTGGATTTTGATCTTATCTTCTTTTAATTTCTCCATTTGTATCATAAACAAAAGAAATTGATCCAGTAATTCTTGGCGTCCTATCCCTAAATCCTGTAGCGCATCTTCCTCTATCGCAGCAAAATATTGAGCAACAGAACATTCTTCACTTTGCTGAAGATTCGGTAGTGAGGAAAAAAAGTCCATCGCATAGGGGTACTTACTAAATAATTGTTTCAATGTCATTAGGCTTAGACTATCCCACATGGCACTCCCACCTTCCTAGTAACATAAGTCCGTTATTATCTATCTCTTCAACTCAGATCCATTTTACGTACATTGCCCATCTGAAAGTTTTGACCAATGCGGGTTTGCCCTAAACAATAGGAACAGGTAGCTGCTGGCATAGAAAATCTTAAATGATAATCCGTAAGACTTTCCACACTTTCAGATTTTTTAAACATCTGACCAACTTCCCGAGCCCCTTGACCTGTAATACCATTTACATGAACAATCATAGCACTTGGATTTGCCTGTTTTACTCGAAAGGCAAATACTTCCCGTTCGGCCTGGGAAACAATATCCCCTTTTGTAATAATAACTATATCAGCTAATTTAAGCATAGGGCCCACTTTCCTCGGAGTGTTTACGCCGCTCAAATTATCAATCACACATACTGCCATGACATTACGAATATGAGGAGAACACCGATTACATAAACCGGCACTTTCCGTAATTAACAAATCCAATTTATTTTTTTGCGCCCACGCCAAGCAATCCTGGATATTACTCACAAAAAAATGATCTGGACAAATATTCCCCGACAGACCGATCTTTGCTTCAATGCCCTTTTTTTGATATAAAATCTGATCTTGGGTAGATAGGCAATCAAATTTCACCACCCCCACTTTCAGTTTTTCATCTTGAAGAGCTTCAATAATTTTTATTATTACTGAGGTTTTCCCTGCTGAAGGCGGTCCTGCAACGGTTATTAACTGCATATTTTCTTTCCTCCACGACGATAGACACTCATAAACTTATCATTCATTGTTTCCACGAGAACTTTCATATCATGGTTCTTTATAAAGTCCCAGCCTAACCACTTTAAATTTGCCTTTTCAGGAAGCGTATTTTTTACATCAACGTGCACAGCAGGAAAATGTGCATCAGAACAAATCCTCCCAATCTCAGGCCCCATCAAATAATCCGTCAACTCTTGCAGCTCTTGCATTTTATCCTTTTTTATCAACACAGAGACGGGATAACTCAGCGCCCCTTCTTCTGGCCATATTACCTTTATATTTTTACATTCCTTCATTGTTTTGTAAAAGAAGTAAGGCATAATATGAATAGGCGGTACATCACTACGATTACTAGTTAACTCTTTTATCATTTGCGCCGGATGTAAACCATATTTAACCGAACGTCCTAATTGTTCAACACCAGTTTCCCCATAATCTTTATAATAATTCATTTGTACAACATCGCAGAAAATATCGCCATGCCCCCGCATCACCACTTTATTTTCATAAACAGGCTTTAACAAATCACCCCATGATTGGGGCATGGGAGCGTCTCCGAGACGATTTTCATCCACTGCCATAACTAGAATATTAATCGCGATCACACTAAAATGACCATCAGGATCAATAATACCACTTTCGGCTAGGCGAGAATTTATAGGACGGTTTATTACATCGGCGAAGACTCCTTTCGCAACAAACCGCTCCATGAAATTTTTATAAAAAAAACTATAGCCAGCAGTCATGATGATATCAGGTATTTCATCAGCCTCTTCAAAATACTCTAGATAATCTTCGTAATCGAGATGATCATTAAAGAAAGATTCAATACAATAATTTAGCGGCAGTTTTTTTTCTTCTCGCAAATAATCTAAAAAAAGTTTCAATTCACTCTGCATAGGAACTTTTAAGGGACAAGGCAGTAAAGACAACATATTTAAATGCTTCGAACTATTTTCAAGCACAGTAGTCTCTAGCTTTTTATATCCTTGTCTTTCGGCAATTTTTTCTTCTAATAACAAGATAAATGGTGCTGGATTTATGCCCTTACTCTTTAAAGCCGTTTTTAATTTTAAAACCACTCCTAACTGCTTTATGACTGTATCATCGGCGAAAATGGAAAATCCATTATTAATAAATACCTCTCGCGTTTCAGGATAAATCTTTATAATTTCACCAATTGTCATAGTAAGCTGTATCCGTTCCACGCCGTTCCCTCCTAGCATTTTTACAACATATTATTTGTTACTATAGCCATTTTGCTTTTAAGTTGATGCCATTTAAAACTAATTGATACGAGTTTAAAATAAAAACCGACTCGAGGCGCATAAATACACCTTAGTCGGTACGTCGTTGTACATAAAACATTATACTTTGATATAGCTTTATTATACATATATGTTACATCGCATTCAATCTATTTATTTTATTTATTAGAAAAGCTAACATTCTACTAGATCGTAAATTGTTAGCTTTTCTATATAAATAAAAAAAGAAATCAATGTTTTAACCACAGAGGCGCAGAGAACACAGAGAAAAATAGATAGAATTAAAAATTCCTCAGCGTACTCTGCGCCTCTGCGGTTAAATCGTTATTCTTTTCTTTCCTTCTAAATAACAGATCTGACAATAGCAAAGAATTTATCATGAATTACTGCGCTTTTGGGTTAAACAATTGATCTGTTTCCACCGTGTTCTCTTTGGCCGTCATTTCCTGTGGTGTCAGTCGATACACCAAAACCCCATTCCCATCCATTCCAGAACGATACTTCTCAATCAAAGTACTGGTTAAAGGATGATCGTAATACTTTGGCATAAATTTCTCCAGCAATTCCTGGAGAACTGTGGCAGCCTCTTCATAATCAGTCACTTTTTCAGCGGTACCGAAAAGCATTACACTCATATAGGAGGTATCGGCATGACAAGGCACCGGATCGGTCACAGTGCCGTGTTCTTTATAGACTGTGAACGAAACGGGCGGCTTTTGGGAAAGGATCGTTACCTTTTTACCTGACCCCATGCCATGAAAGTAAATAGAGCCATTGTACCATACATAATTAACTGGCACGGCGTAGGGCAAACCATCACTTACCATTGCAAGCACGCCTGTTCTTTCTCGTGAAAGAAACGTTTCAATTTTACTTTGATCTGTGCAATTTCTCTTGGTATAACTAACCTGATGCATCATAGCTCCCCCTCTCTGTACATTTTCTCTAATTGCGTAAGAAACTGATTCATCCACATATTATTTTGCTCAATGTATTCAGGATGAGTCAAGAGTTCTTCCGGTGCCTGCACATAAATATCCGGTACCATTTCGTCTCGGCAATTTTCTACGAGGCCTTCAATGATGGAAGGCGTGTTCTCCATATGATATTGAAACCCAAATACTCTTTTTTTATAAATGAAGGCCTGATGTTTGCAAGCTTGGCTTTGGGCTATACACTCAGCATCTTCTGGCAGAACACTGAACGTGTCGCCATGCCACTGAAATACAACTGGCTGCTCAGGGAAAAATGAAAATAGTGGTGATAACCTGGCCGCCTCACTCAAATGGACAGGAAACCAGCCAATTTCCTTATAAGGATTTTGGGTTACTTTGCCGCCTATACAATCGGCAATCAATTGACCTCCGAGACATAGACCAATAATTACTTTACCAGATGCAATGGCTTCCCCAATGAATGTCTTTTCAGCGGCAAGCCATGGATATTGATCTTCTTCATAGATGTTCATCGGCCCCCCCATAACCACAAGCCAATCAAAATCCTGCTGCTGGGGAAGAGGGCCATTTTGATATAATTGCGTATTGGTTATAACATGATCATTGTCCTTTGCCCATATTAGAATGCTGCCGGGATTTTCAAATGGAACATGCTGTAAATAGTGGAGTCTCATACTTATTACGATCCTTTCAAAACTAATTTTAAAGGGAATCCTATTCACCACAATCGCCACAAGTTACGTTCATATAACTAAACTTCGATTTTCTCACGAGGGGCACTGCATAAGCAGCAGGTTTTGTTATCCTATTCTGCAATAGAGCTATATACCCTTCTGGCAAGCCTTGTTCTTTTGCGCTTTGTATAATGAAATTTAAATATTCGCTGCTAGGAGGCGTCTCCTCGCCGCCTTTATCTTTTTTATAAATCACAGCATCGATTGCTCTTTGCTCACTATCAATTACATCCAGTGGATAGTGAAAATACTGTCCTGTACCATCAAAACGAGCATCTACATACATATCCAGTTGCTCGCGATCAAAGAACTGCAGCTCGTATAATACACCCCAAACTTCCGAATTGGGATCAGTAACTACCGTTTCCTGCGCTCCGTCCCAAATGGCAGAATATCCATAAAATTCAACTCTATAACCAGGCAAACGAGCAATGCCAACTACCTTTGGGTTCAAACATCGCTGCTGCATTTGCGCCAAATTCATATTAGAACCATAGGCGAAATAATGGTGAGCAATTGTCTTCATTATTTTTCTCCTCTTTTTGAAAACTTAATAAAAGTTGAAGATTACACTCTTCAATCATCATGAAGATACTACTCTCCCTCATACTCACTACATAATCATGCGACAGATTGATCCTACCACGGGACGATAAGGAAATAAAGGCCTGTTACTTGCTTTTGCTACTAACTCCGCTAATGAACCTAAAGCACCTGACTCAACGCCACAATGATAGCCATAAAATTTTTCTAAGGAAGCCACAACCTCCTCTAATGATGCATTTCCCGCCCGTTCACCAATTCCTGCTAACGTAACACTTGCAAATTCAGCTCCAGCCTGAAAGGCAGCTAACGTATTTGCTGTCGCCAAACCAAAATCATTATGACCATGAAACTCGATCGGCAGGGAACATCGACTAACTAAGTTTTGCAAACGATCGAAAGTCATGAAAGGATCTAGACAGCCTACCGTATCGGCAAACCGTATCCTCATAGCCCCAAACTGAGCAGCGACATCCGCAAAACGCAAGAAAAATTCTGGATCAGCCCTGGAAGTGTCTTCTGCCCCTACAGTGAAATCACAACCATAACTTTGAACTAACTGCAACGCCGTTTTTAATTGATTAATAACCCATTTCCGATCCTTTTTTAGTTTGTAGTCAATATGCAGATCAGACACAGGCAAAGAAATATGAATACAAGAAAACCCACAGGACAAGGATGCACGAATATCTGCCAAATCCGCTCGATTCCAGGCAATCAAGGTTGCGTGCAAAGGCAAAGCCAAAAGAGTACGCAAGGTTTCCTGTTCTTCTTGCCCCATGGCTGGAGTACCAGCCTCAATCCAGGAAACACCAGCCCGGTCAAGTGCAATCGCCATAGTTATTTTTTCTTCTGTAGAAAAAACAACACCAGCCGATTGTTCACCATCACGAAAGGTTGTATCGACAATTTGAAATCTGGTCTTATGATCCACAATAAGCGCCTCCCTACCTTCATAAGCCATTAACTAATCTGACTGTTTTGTAGTTCATCTCTGTGCCAATATAATTGATGCAGTTGCAAATCAGATAATGGGCTTTTTTGCATGGAAGCAATTCTCCTTACTTTTTCCAGCATATGCAGCGCTTCTGTCTGACTTAGGTCTAAATTCCACTGCAAGAATTTAATCCTAAGAGAAGCCGTCCCAGAATGTTTACCAATTACCAATTGCCGTGTTTGCCCGACTTCTTCCGGCTCTATGACTTCATAGAGTAAAGGATTTTTAGTAATACCATCAACATGTATTCCTGATTCATGGGCGAATACATCGCGACCAATTAAAGCCTTATCCACAGGTAACTGTACTCCCATATACGACAATATCTGTATGCAATCCGCTGTTAAGGAAATTCCAGACGGCATTTGTTCCTGTTTCCATAAATGTTTGACCACCATTAAGACTTCTTCCATAGCAGCATGATTTGGCGATCCGACACCACTGACGGCTGCTGCTACATATTGAACTCCCGACCTGAGGGCTGCTAGACTATTAGCGCTGGCTAATCCGTAAGCATTATGCCCATGAAATTCCATAGGACAAGGTATCGTCCGCTGCAATTTTTCTAATTTGCGATAAACGCCAAACGGCTCTAGAGCACTTCCTATATCTTGATAAATCAAGCGTTTCACTTGATACCGAACTAGCAGGGACCAATAAAGCGTTAGTTCAGAAGTAGAAAGTTCTGCAGCATTTTCAATGCATACATATACTTCCTGCGCAAATTCTTGGGCTGCAGCTAATGCATCTGCAAGCTGATCCATTGATGGATGCAAAGGCTGATGACACCAGGTAATGATTAACCTTGTAAACCCCATCTGTTTTGCTTCTGCTATTTCTTCTAAGGAGGAGTGAGTTTTACAACGCAACAAAGGTAGTAAAAGGGACTGTTCTAAACTAGTACCACTTCTTTGCAAATGATGCAATGATACATCTACCGTTTCTATTGAATATTTCTTTAAAAGTGGTATCATCAGCTCAATAGCAGCTATCGGTGTACCTAAGCGCAATGCTTCGTTTATCGTCTGATCAACCACCATAACCATTTGTTTCATTTCTATCACTCTCCCGCCTATTTTTTAAATGCTCCCCTTCTATGAGAGTTGCTGTTGTGCAAACAGTAATCCTTGCTCAACGGTATCACAATATTCTACACTGACAATGCCACGTTCCAGAAGTTTCTGCTGGGCATGATAACCGATACGCATGGTAAGTACTGCATCACAGTCAGCAATGGTATCAATTAATGCCTCGCGGCGTAACTGCTCTTCCTCACAATCATCCATTCCTAAACAGTATTTATCAACTTGACGGGTTTCCGTAAGGGAAATTCCTGTACCAGCTATTTCATAAATCAAAAATTCTGTGGCATGACCGAAATGCAGGTTAACTAATTTCCCTTGTTTAGAAGTTACAGCCACCTTCATTTTCTTTTCCTGTACCCCTTGTTCAACACTTGCTGGCAAAGGTGTAAGTGGTGACTCATTATCCCGAAATTCTTGGGAACGATCCGCGCCAAGCAGTCCAATGGCATCCGCACGGCATTGCTTGCAGTGGCGCATCTGCATGACATCTAATTCACAGGAATTTCTCATTTCATTGACATCTTTCATGGTAGTTTGGGGAAAGCTTTCAAAAACACTGCCCGGGGCTGGAATCAGCGGCATAATATTGGTAATATAAACACCAAGTTCCTTCATCTTCTTAACGACTTCTGGGATATGGAGATCATTGATGCCTTTTAACATGACAATATTAATTTTTACGACGATTCCCTGGCTTGTGAGTTTTTGAATGCCAGTTAATTGATTTTCAATCAGAATTTTTACGCCCGCTTCCCCTTCATAATGCTGTCCTTTATAGTTAATATGCTTATAGACCTTCGCCCCAATAACAGGATCTAAACAATTTACCGTTACTGTCACATGAGTTACACCAAGCTCCACAATTTCCTGGGCATATTCTGGCAATAGCAGCCCGTTTGTTGAAAGACAAAAAACAATTTGCGGGTTTTCCTCGCGAATTAAGCGTATCGTCTCCCGCGTATTTTCCCAATCCGCTAAAGCATCCCCAGGCCCTGCAATTCCTACCACACTAAGCTTTTCAACCGTTGCACTTACTCTGTCATATTTCTTTTTAGCCGCCTGTGGCGTAAGTATTTCACTAGTTACACCTGGACGACTCTCATTTACACAATCAAATTTACGATTACAATAATTGCAGCTAATATTACAGTAAGGCGCAACAGGCAGATGCATCCTGGCAAATTTTTGATGAGCGTCAAAAGAGTAACAGGGATGCTTCTGGTTTTTTTCCAACAAAGCAGCAGCCATTTGCATTTTGGTATCCGACGTTGAACCTGGGCAATCCATATTCTTCACCTCAAACTTCTTCTATAATGGTTCTGCCAGAACCTGATCATCATCAGGAACTGGCAGAATCCTATAAGATTACAGTCAATCATTTCATGCGCTTACCAAACATTGAGAACCCATTCCTTGTTCTTCTTGTACTCCATATCAGTAAACAGCGTATTTGCCATCTCTTCGGCTAGCCACGTGGCTCCTGTGTAGCCAACGACTGGATGACGATGCAGTCCCGCACGGTCGTAAGTGGGGAAGCCTACGCGCACCATGGGAATATTGTAATCGATCGAGATAAACCGCCCCTTAGAATGACCGAGAATCAGATCCAGCTCAAGTCCCTCGTTCTTAATCCGGTTTTCCAGTTCCCACAAATCCGCATTCATAATGATTTCCATATCAAATGCAACATTTTCCTGCAGCGCTTTAATGCGGGGATCGTTAGGATAAGACGTGTTATCATCTCCTAGCAGCAGCAGCATTGGTTTCATCTCCAGATCAAGACAAAACTCTGCAAGACCGACGACCAGATCAGCATTCCCGTAGATAGCGACTTTCTTATCAGCAAAAAACATATGAGTAAGATCAGTCAGGGCATCAATAGCTATGCCTCGCTCACGAACCAGAGGCTCAGGTATTGGCTTGCCGGTCATCTTCTTCACGTTCTGAAGAAAGATATCCGTGTTTCGAATGCCGATGGGAGTCGGCCCAATAATGGTAGGAATATCGAATTCGTTTTCCAGATATTTAGCGGCTTGGCCGCCTTCATACCTGTTTAGCGCAATCGTTCCCAGAGCATTTGCCGTTCCTGTCAGATCCTCAATCGTCGTGTTACCATAGGATACAGCATTGCCGTCTGGCATAAGAGGGGAGTCGAAGCTCTCGATTTCGAACAGAACCGTCGCATCTACCTGCATTTCTGCTAAAAGGTGTTTGAGTGCTGTTACGTCTCCAGGATTAACCCATCCCGTTAACAGGTTAATTTTTCCGTTTGGTTGATCTTTCTTGGCAAAATGACTTACAATATCCTTCACTGCAACATCATAGCCGCTTACCATGCTTCCCTTAAAGCTGGGTGAATGAATGGGAATCAGATGAACTTCCCGACCAGCATATTTTTCTTTCAAAAGTCCATTATTCAGCTTTAATACAACACCATCAATATCATCACCGATAACCTCCGTCGAACAGGTGGAAATAATGGGTATTACTTTCACATGAGGATATCGCATCAAAAGCACATCGACTGCTTCTTCTACACGATGAGTAGCACCAAACACTGCACCATCTTCATGCAGAGAAGAGGACGCAATCTCAAAACTCTCCTTGAAATGCTGGGAGAACAGCAGGCGGACGAACATAACGCAGCCCTGCCCTCCATGAACGATCCCAATACATTCCTTTATTCCTATACTGGCATACTGCGCGCCACAAGGCTGGCATGTTAATATTGGATTGATAACGCCGGCACGCTCTTTGTTTTTCACTTCACAATGCATAGAAATACTCCTTTTCTTCTTTGTTTATTTTGCGTCCGCCGTGACGGCACAGTTTTTATTTGTACTCTTTAATAGTGAGGGTCGGTAAGCTCGGCATTCAGGGATCCCGTTATGGTTAAGTAATCCATGCGGTCTTTCAGTCCCTGCATAAGCAGCTTAATTTCACCTTTGTCTAACGTAGTCAACCAGGAATAACGCTCTTTAAAAGCATCCGCCAAACATACCGCATCTACCCAATACACTTTATCCGTAGGAGTTTCTTTTTCAACAGGTTCTTCGCATAATATCTGCATGGTCTTAGTCAGGATACCCTCGTTTTGCTTTTCTCTATCCCAGGCACGGGAGTGAAACTGCCACAAACAATTTTTCATAATATAATCTACTAGTTGTTCAACTCTGTCTTTCATCATATCCTCCATAACTATCCTCCCTTACACCGCCGAGAGTTTTTTTTTCGCTGGGAAATCTGGATACGTCTTGTTACGCAATGCCGTAATGGTTTCATAGTTACCCGTATATTCCCGCAAATCCTTGGAAAAAGTTATTTCTTCACTTAAATTCACATCGGAAATCATCTTTTGTGTTAAGAAATTTGTCTCGGTAGGTATTTCATCTTTGCTGATATCCACAAAGGAAAGCTGATGAATGGGGGAATAAATTCCATTGTAGATATCCCGGGCAAATCTTACCCAGCCTTCAAAACCTTTATATGGACCATTATGGTACGCATGGGCATTGAGGTAAGGAACCCGAAGTTTTTTAGCAACTTCACCAGGACGCTTCCCGGTGAATATAATATCAGGCTTCAAGATTTCCAAAGCTTCCAGTGCTTCTAATTCATTGGGATCATCGATAGCAAGGGCACCTTCTTCACAGCGGGCAATGCCCTTTTCCATATCACCTTGGTGACCAAATTTCGTATATACGGAGACAACCTCGACACCCATCTCAGCATGGATTGCATGGGCCCAGTGCCATAACTTGGAACCACCTGGCCAGAGACATACTTTTTTACCTTTTAAACGTTCCTTATACCAATCCAGTTCTGGTTTCCATCTGGCAGTTTCTTCATCAATAATCGCTTGTGCTCTGTCTTCAATGCCGAAGAATAAACCAACTTTTCTGAGGGATGACGCCAATGCTTCAAAGCCAAATCCGTCAATATCAAGCCGGGGCGTACCATATCTTACTTTAAGCTCATTGCAGATGTACTCGGCCGAACGGGCACATTCCAGTACGTTAAGATGTGCTCGATGCATTGACCTGAGATCGTCATAGGATCCATTGCCCGTAAAGGTGGAAAGAACCTGAATACCCATTCTTCTGAAATAGTCCACCATGACCTCCTGATCACCCTGAATGTTGTACTCACCCACATAATTGATAACGTAATCACTGGTGATTTTAGGTTCCACATTCCCTACCTTTTGATTAATCCAGGCAATATTAATTTTATGATGTCCCCCTGACTGGCTCGGTCCCCCGAAGCCAGGAGAATTGCAGACGAAGATATCCACTTCGGGCATTTCTTCCATCACTTCTGCCGCAACGGCATTAATATCATCGCCAATCAGCGCGGAAGCACAAGTTTGGTAGAGAGTCATCCGTTTGATATTGGGAAATGCTTTAAAAGCCTCAATAATGTTTTGCTTCAGCAGTTTTTCAGCACCAAATATGATATGCTTTTCCTTCATATCGGTGGCATAGGTATATTTGAGCTGAAAATTATCGTTATCGCTAATATAACGTTTGGTTTGCCAGGTATCATAAGTACATCCGACTGGTCCATGACTCATATGAATAACATCTTTCATCGGTGTACCGATAACATGTTTTGCTCCGCAATAGGCGCAGCCCCGTTCTGAGATTGACCCTGGAATGGTGTTAAGGTATCCAAGAGGAAGAGCCGACGTTATATCCTCACCAGGACCTTTTACAACAGCGTGTTTTTCCCTTTCAGGGATACACTCGCTACATTTAAATTTATGATATGGCATGATTGGTTCCTCCTTTATTTAATGGCATAATCCTTCACCTATACAAGCAGTTTGCTTAATCCGATTGATTGTTTTCACAACATATCAACGCTGCATCACAGACACTTATGGAAGACTTCGTTGTCTATCTCATACAAATCTGAATACACTCTCACTATAATCGCACTAAATTGCCGCATCTCCTGATTCTTTAGTTCTAACCCGAACCGCATCAAGCACTGGTAATACAAAGATTTTTCCATCGCCAACATTGTACTCTGTTTTATTGGCGTCAATGATAGCATTGACAATCTTTGGGACATCTTGGTCATGGGCTAAAACGGTAAACATTCTCCGGGGAAATAAACGGGTCCCGTCTAGAAATTCAGTTATCATCTTATCCGTATTCTGATCATCTTTCTGAGCCAACGCTAATAAGGTTGCTCTACGTTCAGCAATGATAGCTTTATCCTCTACCAATCTGCCCCGCCCCATGACCTTCAAGGCTGTAAAACCAGCAGCCCCCACTTGTACTAGTGCCTTTTTTGTAGCACTGACCTTATTCATCCTTACTACGGCTATAATTTCTTTCATAACACCATCTCCTTATAGCCCAGCAATGCCGCTGGAAACGGTATATACTTCATCCGTAGAACTAATAAATATTTTCCCATCGCCAAAAGCGCCTTCTTCACCAGTCTTAGCATGGCGGAGAATAACATCCAATACATCATCTTTATCTTCATCATTAATCACTAACATAATGAGACTCTTAGGAATTTCATCATATACAACATCGCCAAACTTAATACCCTTTTGTTTACCGCGACCTACAACATCCACTACAGTAGCAGCATGAAACCCAGCGCTAGAAAGCTCATCAAGAACCACTTCTTTTTTATCGGGTCTAACAATTGCTCTAACCATAATCATATATGTGTTCTCCCCCTAGTTTTTTTGTTTTCAATTAATCAGCAATGCCGTATTTAACAACCATAGCCTCTAATTCATCCATGCTGAGAGGTTTAGGAATAACAAAATTCTTATTCTCAATTATCTTGCGTGCTAGCTCTCCGTATTCTATCGCTTGGTTACACTCAGCGTCATATTCCACAACTGTTTTTTTGTTAAATTCAGCTTTTTGCACGATATTATCGCGCGGTACAAAATGAATCATTTGTGTGCCGATTGCAGCCGTGAATTCTTCCAAGAATTCTCTTTCCTTATCTACTTTACGGCTATTACAAATGACCCCACCAAGACGCACACCGCTTTGTTTTGCATATTTAACAAGACCTTTGCAAATATTGTTTGCTGCATAGATCGCCATCATCTCTCCGGAAGCAACGATATACACTTCTTGCGCTTTACCATCACGAATCGGCATTGCAAACCCACCGCATACAACGTCACCAAGTACATCAAAGAACACAAAATCTAAATCCGATGTATAGGCTCCATTCTTTTCCATAAGGTCAATGGCTGTGATTACACCACGACCTGCACACCCGACCCCAGGTTCCGGGCCACCTGACTCCACGCAACGAATTCCCAAGAATCCATCTTTTACAACTTTCTCAACGGTGATTTTTTCTTCCCCTTCATCACGCAGCATATCCATTAATGTTTTTTGGTTCATCCCGCCAAGAATCAAACGAGTTGAATCAGCCTTTGGATCACAGCCATGGATAAATACTTTCTGATCGTAGAAATGTGCCATTGCTCCTGCCGTATTTTGTTGCGTGGTCGATTTTCCAATTCCGCCTTTACCATAAATCGCTATTTTCCTTGTCATTTTCAAAAACCACCCTTAATTTATTTTTTAGCTCTAAAAGATTGGTGCTACTTTCACCTTCACTTTGATTGCCCAGCAAATTCATTTTTACCACGTTGAAAAAAGAGAACCAACGTGTTATAATCTATAACGGGTAAATTGAATGAGCCTAGTGCCACTGGGATTATAAAGTTTGCCTAGCTTCATGGGTACCACGAATACTCATGAAGCATTTTATCGTCTAAACCTATAAAATCACCACCCTTACTTAATAATTAGACCTATTTATATGAAAAATGGGTACACCAAATAGACCTAGCGCCACTGGGATTAAAGTTCCAGTCCCTTCATAAATACCACGAATACTTATAAAAGGTTTTTACTTTGCTTCATGAGTACCACGAATACTCATGAAGCTTTTTATTATTTGTTTCGGATTATGTGGTCTTAATTACATTTGGCTTGCAACGTCATCCTATCATTTTCTAAATCATCTCTATGCCCTAATAGATTACGCCTTTGATGGAAAGGACAGGCTGCATTATATTTTATCATCCATCGATCAAAAGCTGGTTGGATCATTCCTAATGATACGTCAAACGCTTCTGCATCACTGAAAAAGTCATCCAAGAAATCTCGTTGAAAACGTTGTATAATGCCAAATTCATGCTTAGGCTCTAACCACTTGATGCCCATCGCTAGAATACTGCCCTCAATATTCCCTTCTTCCGCTTCCCAGTGATCTCGAGTCGATTTGAGAGAATGCAAAATAGTATGAATCTCGTAACCTCTTCTGCGATAAAAAGGACCAATTTTTTCTTGCAACAACTTTAGCCCTATTTCACCAGAACAACGACGACTGACTTTGCCAAAAGCGTATCCATTATATAAATCAAATAGTAAGTGAAGATAAAACATTTTATTTAACCTTCGGAAAAAGATACATTCATATACTAGTAAATCCCCGGGTCTAACTGCTGGAAAATTTCGGTCACGAAACGCCGGATTCAATCGTTCAATGAACTGTACCTGTTTTTTGTCTAACTCTATTTCCTTATTAAAATAGAGTCGCATTAACTCCAGGCATACATCTTCTCTACTTTCAATACCACACTCTGTACGCAGATTTCGTAGTTCTTCCATTGTCATAGAAATACCACGCTTATTTAAAAAATCCAATATACGAAAATCATTCCAGAAGGGATACTCTAAACAGATTGTCATTAATAAATCACTAAGTTTTTCGCTAGAAGATTTGCTACTTGTTACAGGAGGGACTGCTTCAGAAACAATGGTAACTCGATTGTTTTCATTCCAGTATAAATGCTCAGTAAATCCAATCGATCCATCTGTCCATGGCGCATCTACTTCAACATCGCCCAGTATCATTATCTGAAGTCCTGTTACACCGTGCTTCTTCGATGCTAATATGCTGTTACCCGACACAATACGCACCCCCTTATAAAAAGTAATAGCCGACCGGAACGCACACAGGCATTCGGTCGGCACTTCGTTGTACTCTAAACCAAAGACAACTTAAACATCATTAACTTAACTTGTTTTGATTATACATCATGGTTTTATCCATTGCAATACATTTTAGTTAGTTTTATTATTGTTGTTATATTCTGATTTCATATTCCTATTTCTATCATACATTAACTTGTATTAATAAATTTTATATTATATTACTTACTATAATCGCCAAACAAAAGCATCCACAATACGACCAAAAGATTGCATAGTGGATGCCTCAATCCATATGTTACGTTATTACTGAATCACCTTAACCATTGCTTTATTCTAGAAACCACTTCCACCAATCTCTCTTCAGGTTGTACTAAGGATATTCTGATAAAGCCTTCCCCACATTCGCCAAAGGCCCTTCCAGGGATGACTGCAACTCCCGTGTTTTTCAGCAAATCAACAGTAAAATCAAAAGAACTTTGCTCTGTTGGCACTTTAGCCCATATGTACATAGATGCCTTTGGACGTTCTACATGCCACCCCATAGCACAAAAGCCATCCACAATAATATCTCGTCGCCTTTGGTAAGTAGCCGCCGTTTCTTTAACACAATCTTGAGGTCCTGTCAAAGCAGCGATGGCTGCAAGTTGTATAGGAGCAAATATACCATAATCAAAGTTTGATTTCAGACGTCCTAATAAAGCGATAACCTCCGCATTACCCACAATATAACCAATTCGGCAACCACACATATTATAACTTTTCGATATCGAATTAAACTCTACGCCAATTTCTCTAGCCCCGGGAATACTCAAAAAACTATCTGGCCGATAATCATCAAAGACCAGTTCACTATAAGCAAAATCATTACAAACCACAAAATTATAGCGATGTGCTAAGTTTACCACTTTTGCAAAAAATTCACGTGTCCCAGTGGCCGCTAAAGGATTATTGGGATAATTTAAGATCATTAATTTGGTACGCTTTAGCACTTCTTCGTCAATGGCGTCCAAATCTGGTAAATAGTTATTTTCTGCTGTTAAACACATCCGCTGTAGTTCTGCGCCAGCAATGTGTGGGCCTACACTAAATATGGGATAGCCCGGATCTGGAATTAGCACTACATCCCCTGGATTGACGAGACAAAGTCCAATGTGGGCTAACCCCTCTTGAGAACCAATCAAAGAATGAATTTCACTACCTGGGTCTAGTGTTACTCCAAATTTAGTCTGATACCAATCGGCAATGGCCTGCAATAATTCTGGTTTTCCCTTCGACAGGGTATAGCCATAGTTATTGCCACAATTAGCACCATTCCTCAACGCTTCCATAATATGAGGCGCTGGAGCCATATCTGGATTGCCAATTGACAATTGGATGATATCCTTACCCGAAGCCGCCACTTCCTTCTGCAAGTCCTCGATCTGTGAAAAAATCGCCGAAGTTAGCCCCTTCATACGCTCAGCCTGCTGAATCATAGTATCCCCATCCTATCAAACTGTTTATTTTTTCCATTACAGTTAACATCCTACAGACTTCTACGCATTTTTCTCGAACCCTGCCGAAAAATTCTTTTTTATATGTTTTTTGTCTTTAATCCTTCTAACTTTTTATAGAATGGTATCACAATAAAAAAACTACCCAAAAAGATGTTAGTCTTTTGGATAGCACTTTTTATATTATAATTTTTCCTGGATCAGATTGATCCTTTTTAGATACTCCGCTTCGCTAAGTAATACTTTCTTTTCGGGCATCATTTCAAAGGTTCCGCCCCAAGACGGTCCATCTTGGTACTTCGGTACTAAATGAAAATGCAAATGGGAAAGTTTATCGGAATAAGCTCCGTAATTTAGCTTATCAGGATTAAAAGCCTTCATAATAGCCTTTGCTACCTTTGCTAAATCCTTCATATAGAGCTCATACTCTTTTTCATCTAACTCAGTGAGATGGTTTTGATGCCCTTTATAAGCCAATACACATCTACCCTCGTAAGTTTGTTCCTTAAATAGATACAACGTTGAAACTTCCATTTCTTTTATTTCGATCATTAAATCATCTAACCGTTGATCCTTTAAGCAATAAAAACAATCATTTTTAGCACTCATGTCCAAATCTCCTTTACTGATGATTTCTCATGCATCAATATAGCAATCTCCAACGAGCTATTTATCTAAGTTATTGATTCTAATATTTCAACATCTAGATAGCTTTCTATATTGTTGAAACATATTCCTTTTATCATTTGACCTAAGAAATCAAAATCTTGATAATAACTACCTTTTTCTACCCAGTTGCCTACAAGATTACAAACAATTCGTCTAAAATATTCATGCCTTGTGTAAGAAATAAAACTTCTGGAATCAGTTAGCATCCCAACAAACCGAGAAAATAACCCAATACTTGCCAGGGCCTTCATCTGGTCAATCATGCCTTCTTCATGGTCATTAAACCACCATGCCGATCCAAATTGGATCTTACCCGGTATATCCCTTTGAAAATTTCCTGCCATCGCAGCCAGCATGTAATTATCTTTAGGGTTCAAACAATATAAGATCGTTTTAGGCAGTGATTGGTTAACTTCTAGTGCATTTAAAAAATTGGCTAATTCATTGGCAAAGTTAAAATCTGCTATCGTATCAAAGCCAGTATTGATTCCGATAGAGTGTAACATTCTTGTATTTGTATTGCGTATTGCTCCAATGTGAATCTGCATTGCCCAACCATGTCTTGCATACTCTTTGCCTAAATAAATTAACATTGCGGAACGAAATTTAATTTGCTCTTCCTCTGTGATTGATTGGCTATCAAAACGTTTATTAAAGATATAATCGATTTCAGAAGGATCAGCCTCCATATAAAAATGCTCAGATAATCCATGATCGGATAATCGGCAGCCAATCTCTTGGAAATCCTGAATTCTACGTTTCAATGCCGCAAGGTAATAATCAAGGTTTGTTATGTTAATTCCTGTAATGTTACCTAGCTTATCCAACCAGTTTTGAAAATTCTCATGACTAACTTCTAAAGCCATATCAGGCCTAAAGGTAGGAAGAACCTTTACGTCAAATGTTTTGTCTTCCTTGATTCTCTTGTGATATTCTAACGTATCTACTGGATCATCTGTGGTACAAAGAGCTTTTACATTGGATCGTTTGATCAAGTTCCTCGCTGAAAACTCTTCTTGCTGGAGCATTTCATTGCATTTGTCCCATATAACATCCGCTGTTTCTGGTTTTAAACAATCTTGGATGCCAAAGTAGTGCTTAAGCTCAAAATATGTCCACTGGAATAAAGGGTTACCAATTAAATAAGGAACTGTTTCAGCCCATTTTCTAAACTTCTCATAATCACTTTTATTACCTGTAATATACTCTTCCGATATGCCGTTAGCTCTTAATGCTCTCCATTTGTAATGATCTCCACTTAGCCAGAGCTGTGTTATATTCTCAAACTTTTTGTCATCTGCAATTTCTTGAACAGGGAGATGGCAATGATAATCAAAAATAGGCATATCTTTTGCATACTCAAAATATAACTTTTTAGCAGTTTCTGTCTCTAAAAGATAATTTTCATCCATAAATCCATTCATGTATATCACCTACCATCGAGTTCTGAATAGCCTCTTCGAATATTTCCATATTCTATTTTATTACTTCAATGTGTGTATATAATCAATAAGATCTTTAAATTGCGCACCATTCTTATCAATTACTGGTTTAACGGCTGCTTGCCACTCAGCTACGTTCTCAACAGGAGTAATTGTAACGCCAGCAGCTTTAATTTTTGCGTTGGATTTTTCCTCATATTTAGCCCATTCTTCCTTTTCTGTGGTAACAGAAGCAGTAGCGGCATCTTGAATAATCTTTTGATCAGCCGGTGAAAATTTATTCCACATAGCTAAGTTCATCAAAAGTACTTCAGGAACACGCTGATGTCCATCTAAA